>JALYVC010000109.1 GCA_030853445.1 Actinomycetota bacterium
AGAACCGCTCCTCGCGGTTGACCGTTGCGCCGAAGCGCTGGACGGCCAGGACATGGTCGTCGGAGCCTGAAACGCACACGTCTTGCAGCGTGAAGGTGCCGTTGGTGCGCTGCATGATCTCGCGCAGATATGCCACCAGCGTGCTCCTACCTTCGAAGTCCCTGGCCATCCACGTGGTCCCGGGCAGATGCCAGATCACGTCCTGGTGGATGGTGGTCGCCAGCGCGTCGAGGTCTCCGGCGCGGAAGGCGTCGGCGGCGCGCCGGTAGGTGACGGCGTCCGGGTGGTCGGTGCTGATGATCGCGGCGTTAGTGGTCATGCGGCGATCATCCTCTCGCCGGGGTTCTGTCGTACCTGCGTCGACCACGTCCGCAAGCGGTGGAAAGACTCACCTTCCCGAGCGCGCGGATCGCAGCAGACATGGTCGGGTCTGAGCACGGACAGAGCTGCCGCGTTCGGGTGGCGAGGCACATCGGGAAGATGATCACGAGCAACACGACGGTGCACGCGATCAGCCATGCCGTCGGCCCCTCAATGATGGATTCAGACTCGGGCTACAACCGGCGATCCGTGCGTCGCTTGTCGCGTGGCACGGCATCGATTCGGAGATCAGCGGCGACGACCGCAAGACGCACAAGGGCCGGGACCAGGGCGGGGCTCGTGGATCCAAGCTAGGTGGCGAACGACGGGCGTTGCCGGGAACTATTAGCGCCACGCGCAGGCACATTGCGCTCATAGTCTCGACGCTCGTCGTCACGCTGGCGGGCCGTCAGCGGTGCAGCCAGCCGCCGATGTGAGGCTGACGCGCCATAAGCACGCCTAGCGCGGTGACGACGGTGATGGTGATGAGCGCAACGAGCCATATCGGCTGGAACCCGTTCGCCCAGAGTGGAAGGACGACCGCGAGGACGACAGCGCCAAGCGCCAGCCTGTACAGGATGCTCCGCGAACTGAACCAGTCGTTCACGAGCAAAGGTTACCAGCGAGCCTGCTCGCGGCGCGGTTCCACGGCGCTCATGGATTGCCGAACCCGACCCTGGATCACGCCGGCCGGATCGCACGACTTTCAGCATGATTGACCACGCGGATCGGGTCAATGTGGGACGTCTGTTGGTGCACGAGGTCATCAGGTAGGGCACATGCGGGGTTCGTATTGGTCCGTCCGGCTGCAAGTGACTGTGAGGGTTGTTTGTGATGTGGCGCCGGTTGGAGCCGGGCCTTCCCTGTCCAGGCGGCCATTATCCTCTACCATCAACGGGTTCTATTCCTATTGATAGGGGAGTCGTCGTGGCGGGCAAATTCGAGCTTTACAAAGACAACGTCAGGTAAGTTCCGATTCCGGCTGAAGGCGCGCAACGGACAGATCATTGCCGTAGGAGAGGCCTACGAGACCAGGGCCAGTGCACTGAACGGCATCGAGTCCGTTAAGAGCGGGCCGGTCCAGGGGATCTCCCACCCAGTGGTCTAGGGGTCATGGGACCGCTGCGATCCCGGAACCAGAAGTCACCCCGCACGGGAGTGCTCTGCAGCAACGCGATGTCCGGACGTTCAGGGTCAGGTGGGCTACGGAAGTCGCCGGCGGAGTCCGCCTCCTGTCGGTCATTGGCCACCGGCTTGAGGCGCAGATGTATCCCTGTGAGCGGATTGTCACCTGTGGAGTCTCCCGGGTTGGTGGGCGTCAGTTACCCGGTGGAGGGCGGTGGCCCTGGCGTTTAGGTATCGGCGCTCGGGCTCGCTACGGGTGAGCAGGGCGGCCCTGGCGTACGCGGCCGCCGCCGCGGCTACGTCACCTTCTTGTTCGAGCAGGTGGGCGCGGACGGCGAACGTGCGGTGATGACCCACCAACGCGGGATCGTCGGCGACGAGCTCGAGCTCGAGCAGGCCCGTCGCGGCCCCGTGCACCATCGTGATGGCCACGATCCGGTTGAGCGTCACCATCGGGCCGGGGGCCGCGGCCCGCAGGAGGTCGTACAGGGCGAGCACCTGGCACCAGTCCGTCGCTGGCGCAGTGGGCGCTTCGGCGTGCACGGCGGCGACCGCGGCCTGCAGCTGGTAGGGCCCGATCACCTCGTTGGTGAGCGAGGCGGTCACCAGGGTGATGCCCTCCTCGATCAGCGCGCGGTCCCACGTCGACCTGTCTTGGCGGTCGAGGGGGACGAGGGAGCCGTCGGGCGCGACGCGGGCCGGGCGCCGTGCCTCGGTCAGGAGCATGAGGGCGAGGAGGCCGAAGACCTCGCCACGGATGGGCGCAAGGCCGGGTTCGAGCCTCACCCGCGCGGCGAGCATCCGGGTGATCCGAATCGCCTCGGCCGTCAGGTCGACCCGGGCGACAGCTACGCCAGAGCTCGCGGTGTGACCCTCGGTGAAGACGAGGTACAGCACGGCGGCCACCGCCAGGGCGCGCGCCTGCAGCTCGGCCCCGTCGGGCAGGGAGAAGCGTGCGCCCGCTTGCCGGATTGCAGCCTTGGCGCGGCTGATTCGCTGGGCGATGGTCGCTTCCGGGACGAGGAACGCCCGCGCGATCTCTGCGGTGCTCAGGCCACCGACCGCCCGCAAGGTCAGCGCGACCTGCGAGGTCGAGGTGAGCGCCGGGTGGCAGCACAGCAGCAGCAGCTCAAGAGAGTCATCGGTGGCGGCCGTGGCCGGAAGCTCCCCATCGAACCCCAGCAGCGAGTCCTCACGGTGGCGCCGGGCAGCATCGCGACGCCACGCCTCCACCAGCCGCCGGCCGGCGACGGTCACGAGCCAGCCTCGCGGGTTCTCCGGCAGGCCGTCGCGGGGCCACTGGGTGGCCGCCGCGAGCAGTGCCTCCTGGACGGCGTCCTCCGCCGCCCCGAAGTCGCGGGTACGCCGGGCGACCACGCCGAGGGCCTGCGGCGCTAGGTCGCGTAACAGGCTCTCGACGTTGGACATTCAGGCGTCCGGGGCGGAGTAGTCCATCACCGGGCGGATCTCGACCTCGCCTGCGCCGGCAGCCACCTCCGG
This sequence comes from Actinomycetota bacterium, assembly GCA_030853445.1. GTDB lineage: Bacteria > Actinomycetota > Actinomycetes > Actinomycetales > Dermatophilaceae > Lapillicoccus. The sequence continues at coordinate 2,986 of JALYVC010000109.1, forward strand.
GATCCGCGCAGCGATCTCGATCGCCCGCTCCCGCGAGGCCACGTCGACCAGGTAGTAGCCCGCAAGCATCTCCTTGGACTCAGCGAACGGGCCGTCGGTGGCCACGACGGAACCCGACCGCATGCTCACCACCGTGGATGTGCTGTCGTCGGCGAGCGCCTCGGCCGAGACGAACTCCCCAGACGCGGCGAGGTCGGTGTTGAGTGCGAAGTAGGCCTGTGTGCCGGCCACCTGGACGTCGTCGGGCATCGTCATCCAGGTGGCGCGTGCCGCGCGGTTCTGGTGGATCAGAATGAGGTACTTCATCGGGTGCTCCCTCTGCTCGGCCGCCGCGGATCGGCGGCTCTCACCAGACGGTCGATGCTGACCGCCTATCCTCGACATCCCCCAACCCTGAGTCCGGACCGCCGCTTGACACGGTAAACACTGCGGCGGGTCCGAGCGGCTGACGCGTGCCCAGCGTGACAGCTCATCGCCCCCGGCCCCCGCTGGTGCGCCATATTGCTGCAGTGGCTGATCTGGCGTACGGCGCCAAGGCCGGCCCACCGCTTGGACCCTAGCCCGAGGGCCCACCGGACGGACCCTCTCCATAGGAACTCAGAAGCGGATGTTCGGTATCGGCTCTAGGTGCGAGCGGCTATGGACCGCTCTAGGACCGTTATGGCTCGTCATGGCGTTGGTCCCGGCAGCCCGAAAGGACGCGCGCGGCGGTGGCGCCCGTTGGGGCCGCGATGGGCGGCGTCGGCTGGCGATCGTCGGGCCCCAGCGTTTCTACTTTGTGGCTCTAGAGATCGGCACGTGGGAGATGACCGTGATCGAAATTCGTCTGGACTCGGATCAGGGATCACGCTCTGAGGCTACCGACCCGAAGGGCCTCGTAGTCGCTCGCAGGTAGGTGTGCCCGGTGCCCGCTGCGGTCGGGCCCTCCGGGGGGCCTTGGTGCTAGCCAACGTATTCTCCTGATCCTCGTTGGTGCGTCAGGGGGTTCTCTGGGTGACGACCCCGATACCGCCAGAGCAGTCAGGCTCCTAGCGTAGAAGTCATGATTCGACGTGGCGGGGTGCTGCTGAGCCTGTGGTGTGGCTGGTTCGCTGTGGTGCACGTGGCGTGGGCGTTGGGCTGGCGCTGGGGCGTCCCGGACCGGCTGCCGCCGATCAGCGAACGTCCGGTCTTCTTGGTCTACGACCTCGTCGCGGCCTGCGCGATGTTCCTGCTCGCGTTCTTCGCTCTGGCCCTGGCCCGCCGTCCGGCGATACTCCGGGCCAACTCGTGGGCTCGAAAAGTCCTGCGGGTCGGTGCGGTGGTCACGGGCGTCCGGGCGGTGGTCGGTGTGTTCGGTGACGTTGCGCTGGCGCTGGACGAACAGGTTCCCACGACGGTGACGCTGGTCGCCGACCTGTGGTTCGCAGTCGCCACTGCGCTCATGCTCGCCCTCCTCGTGGCCAACCACCGCGCCACCGCAGGGCGGGCGAGGCAGCCTTCCGGCGAGGGGCAGCGGGGATCCGCAAGCGCTTCGTCTCCATGGTCCCGGCAGTTGCTGGGATCGCCTCTGCCAGCAGGTCGGGATCTCTGACATTCCCAGTTCAGGCGCTGCTGGGACACAAAGCGCCAGTGCTTAGGGACACAAGTCCACGGGAACCCCAGCATCGTTGCAGGTCAGAGGATTCGGGAAGATCACTCGGTCCTCGAACTGCTGCGCTCCTTGACCTCACCGGGGAAGTGACGACCCGCGACGGTACGAAGCACAGCACAGCACGACAGGTCAGCGAGGCTCCGATGGGTATACCTGGTGCTTAAGGTCAACCCACACGATGTGGAACACGGCTCGGTCACGAAGCCCCCAGAGCCGCTTTTCACCGCCATACCGAAGTCGAAACATCATGTCGTAGGAATCGTCACTCACGGCATCCTCAAACCGCTTACGGGCACCGCGAAAGAGTTTGGCTACCGCGTGCTGGTGGTGCGCCTTGTGGCGGTCATTGCTTCCCGTGCGGTCAGCCTCCAACTCGCTCCAAGTCCGGTTCGAACTATCTGCGAGAAACTGCATCAGTTCCTTCAGGTCCTGAGTTTCCAACCGCCAGGTCCAGTTACATGCGGCGTCGTCTGTGACACCAACGTCGAGCATGGAAGTGTCCCAGCGAAAGGGTTGGTTCTGAGTTGAACTGGTCAGATCCGCCGACCCGATCTGCTTCGGCTTACCCGCGCTCTTAGCTTCTTCCACGTCCGGCGATGAACTCCCCGTGCGGCTCGCAGAATTCGCGCCACGGATTTCTCCCTCGGGTGCGCTCTGGGTCGCCTGGGCCTCGTCGAGTAGGCGGACACCGCAGCGACATCACGGACAACCTTGTGCGTCAACACGCCCTACCCCTCGGATTGGTCGACGTGAAGGTCGCTGCTTTGGACGACGACTGGTCAGCGCTGCGTCTCGTATGGCGATGGGTGAACCGGCTTAGAAGAAGGGTCAGTTCGCCAGATAGGCCATGCAATACGGGCCGGTCTGGCCCGGCCCGCAAACCCCTCACCCCGAGGGCGTGACGTCATACTGTGTGAGTGTCGGCGGTTGGTACGAACCCGGTCGGGGTGTCACCGGGCCGGCAGGGTGCCGCTGAGTCGGGCGTCTTGCCGCTCCGACACTGTCCCCGGCGGTGAGGGAGGTGGCCGAGCATGGGAGCTCTAGAGCTCGCGCTCCCGAACGGACCGCCGGACACGGTGGCGGGATGGCGTGCCGCGGCCGACGCGCTGCTGAGTCCTCCGTGTTGCACCTTCCACCGCAACATGGAGATCTCCTCCCGCTATGCGTGGCTCCACGCGCAGCAGCCGACCTGTTTCAAGTGGGCTGGGATGGCCGCGATCGCCTCTCACCACGCTCGTCTGGTGCTGTTCCCTTTCCGTCTGGACGCCGACGGCAGCGGGTACGTGGACCTGCCGCGCAGTCTGAGCCGCTGGCGGCTGCTGACGGACGACGTGAACAGGATGCGTGAGGTCAACAACGCGATCTATGACGACATCTTCTGGGTCCACCTCGCCTACCTCACCGCCGCCGACGGCATGGAGGACCTGCGGCGGCTGCTGGGGCCGCACCGCGAGTACGCCGGGCTGCTCGCCGCCTTCGAGACCATTGACCGGGGTCGCGTCGTCCTGGCAGACCAGGGGTCGCCGCAGGAGGTCCGACGGGAGGCCGCCGACCTGGTCTGGGCCGGCAACCTCGCTCTCCTCAAGCATGAACAGCGCGTCGTGGTGCAGCCCCTCTTCGACCGCCTGTCTGGCACCTTCGCCCGGATGGCATCGATGGGCGCGACGACGTCCTTTGAGGTGCGCGGCCTTCGGAAGCAGGTCAGGTACTTCACGTCGTTCCCCGTGTACTCGCTGACCGGCGGGCTCGGTGCCGCGTTGAAGACCCGTACGGTCCCGAGGATCACCCGGTTCGACGACCGTTGGCGCTGGCTCGAGACCACGGTCGTGCCTCGGTTCCGACGCCTGGACGCCGACCAGGACCTGGTGGACCGGACGCTAGGCCGCGTCGTTGAGGACGCGGAGCGGTACGCCAAGATGCCCTGCCTCATCCCGACCTGACCAACCGGACCTGACTAACCGGACCAGGCGTCGCGACCGAGCCGGAGTGTCGATGTGCGAGGGCATGGCGACCGCCCTGATTCCTGAGACGCCCCGCAGTGCCCCCCGGGCCAGCTCCAGGGTCAACACCAGCAGACTGTTAGCCCGGGTAGCAACTTGCCATAGAGGGCGTTAGGGATCCTGTGCTTGCGACCACCATCGCCCGCGAGCTTGGTGGCTGGTGCTGGTCCCTAGCCGACCGCGGCAGAACCCTCGAAGCGACCGGTTGACAACAGAACGGGAGCCGATAGCACGCGCCCGCACATCAGCATGAGGGGGGCGGTCGCCGGGTCGGGGTGAGTGGGTCTCAGGAGGCGGTCTGGAGCACCTTCGAGACGCGCGCCCTTTCTGGGCGGAGTGGGGCACGTCGATGCTGACTGATCCGCGCTGTGCGGCGGCAGGTGGAGCTCGGGGTAGTCCGGCCAGCTTTGTGACGTCTCCGAGAGGCCGGCAGGGAGGATCGCTGCCCTCAATCTGCCCAAACCAGCACGAGAATAGACCGCAACTGACGGCAGCGCACTCGGGTCGACCCCACACTGTTTTCGCAGTTCAGAGACCATTTAGGGCAAAGAACAGCCGTGGGTCGGAGTGCATGTCAACGTTCCGCTTCAACGTCTAAAGCCCCAGGTCAGACACTGAGCCATAACAAGCCTCGGCAGTTCAGGGTGACGACGGGTTGGGTGTCGGAAACGCGCCTAGCTGCACCAGTAGGCCGAGGTCGTCACGGCAGGCCCAATGCTCGGCAATCACCCCGTTGCTTACCCGGAACAGGTGCATAAAGGTCCAGACGATCGGCTTGCCGGTTGCCGGAACGGCACTCAACAGCGGAGAAGTCGACGCGGCGTGGGTCCCGACCAGATCAAGGTGGACCGACACCAGATCTCCAGAGGCGACCACGTGGTGGATGCGGATGTCCGGATTCCCGAGGTCGTGGTCGAGAACGAGCGCGATCTGCCGCATTCCTGCCCGGCCCTGAGGCGCCGCAGCATGTTGAATGAAATCCTCGGCCACCAGGTCGAAGGCCGCTTCCTCCCGTCGATGAAGGCGGGCGAAATACTCCTCGACAACGGCCTGCGGGTTGCGGATCTCCGAAGCGGATTCGGTGCTCAGACTCATACAGTCACCTTTTCCATGGATGGGCGAGCAAGAGGGACGCGGTGTCCCCGTTCGGACGGGCCTCGAACGCTATCGGAGGCAATGGCCAGGTAACAGAAGTTCGTCACCTGCCGCTCAACCCGCTGACGTGCCCTGCCCGACACGGTCAGTGCCACCCCCCGTCGCATGGGCCGAGTCTGGAAAATGTTCAGTGCCAGCGCTCAGGTTCGGGGAACGACCGATCCCTAGTTTCGTTGGTATGACAACGAACCTGCAGCGCATCGCCTTCGTCAGCATGGGCCTGGTCGCCGCCGGATCGCTCACCGGGTGCGGCGGCGGATCCGGTGCGACGCCTGCGGGGACCTCCACCATCGCAGTCGGCGTGCCGTCCCCGGCCAGTCAGCAGATCCCGACCCCGATGCCTGGAGTCACCCCGTCGTCGTCCAGCACAGCAGCGGCGATCGCGCAGTCGGTCACTCTCGACGCGACCGGTTGGCTCGCCGGGTTCAAGGTGACGGTGAAGGCGGCGAGCCTCGACCCGAGGTCCAACCTCATCACCGTCGGGGTCACGCTGACGAACACCTCTCAGGTCGACCAGCGGCTCGGCCAGGTCGACCAGGAGATCACCATCGACCCAGGAGACGGGTCCGGGCTGGTCCCGATCCAGCTGGTGACCCCCAATGCTCAGGTCGTCGCCGGAACCACGGCCACCTCGACCCTTTCCTTCGCGGCCCCGTCCAGAGCCTCACTGGGCAACGCGGTCCTCGTGCTCGGTAAGTCGGCGAACCACCAGTGGCTCATCCCGCTTCGGGCGGGCGCGTCCGGGTCGGGCGAGAGCCCCGTCACGCTGACGCCGCCCGTTCGGCTGACGACTCCCGGTCACGCCTACTACGAGATCACCTCGGCTCAGCTGCTGCCGTGGTCGTGCTCGGGTGTCCCGACGTTGACAGCCTTCATCCCGTCGGCGAAGTCGACCTCGGTCATCGCCGTGAACGGGACGGCAGGCGCCGGGTCGGTGGTCGCGGGCGGCAACACCATCGAGCAGCTGAGCATCACCGCCCCCGACGGCATGACGGCAGCGGTCATCACCCCGCCCCTCAGGGTCTGGCACACCGACCAGTCCACCGCGAACGAGCTGATGTGCGTACCGGTGCCCACGGGCCTCCCGGGGCGCTACCGTCTCGAGATCACCGACGCCCTGCGCACTTCCGCTACGGCAATGATCACCGTCCCGTGACCACCCGCACCGCGCTTCCGGGACGCACCAGCACACACGAGACGTCCGAAGCAGAAGGAGGTGCAGGTATGCGTCGTCTTCTGGACACCCGCCGGAACCCCGCCCTGCTCCCCGCACTGGCGGTCGTCGCAGTCGCCCTGATCGTCACCGGAACCGTTCTCATCGAGCGAAACTGGATGCGCGGCGCCACCTGGGAGGGCTACGACGCAGCCCTCGTCATCGTGCGTATGGTCGGCGGGGTTCTCGGACTTGGTGTCGGCTGGTGGTGGTGGTGGCGCGCTCCGGCCAACCCGACCGGCCGCCTGCTCTACCTGGCGGCCGCGTCGGACTGGCTCTTCCTCATCGGCTACTGCTGGCCGGGATCGCGCTGGGCCAACGACCTCACGTGGGTCTCCTTCCTCACCGAGCCCCTCGTCGCCGTCATCGTCCTCAGCTGGCCAACCGGGCGCCCGAGCCGACGCCTCGTGCGCATCGTGACCTGGTGGACCGTGGCCGGCGCCGTGCTCGTCCTCGTGGTGAAAGTCTTCAGCCGGCAACCGAACCCATCCGCGGACTGGCCGGACCCGTTCGAGGCCCTCTTCGCCATCCCGACGGTGTGGCACGTCCTCGACCCCGTCCAGGCACTGGCCACCCAGGCTCTTCCGGCCGCCATCGTCCTGGTCGTCCTGGTGCGCCGGCGCCGGGCCGTGCCTCCCGCCGTCCGGCCGCTGATCACGCCCATCACGACGTCCGGCGTGCTCATCTGCGGGTCGCTGCTCATCGTGCACCTCGGCTTCCAGGTTTTCGGCGCCCTGCTCCGCTACGGTCCCGCCCTGACCGTCTGGCCGTTCCTCACACTCCTCGGCGGCTACTTCATGATCGGGTTCGTCGCGCTCGGGGTGCTGGTCGGGGCGCGTCGTCGACGCCGAGCCGTCTGCATGGGTCGTCAGCACCGCGAGGTGGATCTGCGGTCCGCACCGGCCGTCATCACTCCTTCCGCGGCTGCAGCGGCCATTACCGGCGATCCGACGGCGCTGGTCCGCTACCGGCGCCCGGACGGCACCTGGATCGATGCGGCGGGCGTCACCTTGCCCGAGGCCGCCGCCAGCCGCCGACTCCTGCCCGTCCTGGACGAGACGGGTTCGACGACGGCCGCGCTGGAGGTCGCCGCGTCAACACCGCTGTCGCCGTTACTCGCCGACCTGGCGGTCAGTCTCATCGCCGCGCGGTCAGCCAACGAGCGGGCCACCGCATTCGCGGACGCGCGGCGAGCCGAGGTACGGTCCCGTTCTCGTGAGCTGGTTGCGGCAACCGACAGCGGCCGACGCCAGCTGGAGCGCGACCTCCATGACGGGGCTCAGCAGCTGCTCGTCGGGCTCGCGCTGGTGGCGGGGCTGTCGGTCCGACGTCGTGCGCCCGGGGCGGACGCACTCATCGATCAGATCGCTGGGGTGCGTCGCGAGATCCTCGCCCTCGTGGACCGGGCCACACCAGCGGCACTGGCGGACGGGCTCGCCGGCGCGCTGCACGCCCTCGCCGCGGTCTGCCCGATCCCCGTCCTCGTTGACGCCGATGGTGACCTACCGGCCGATGACCCACTCGCGCTGACCCTCTACCTCGCCGCCGGCGAGGCGATCACGAACGCGGTCAAGCACTCCGGGGCGGGCTTGATCCGGGTACACCTAGGCATCTACGCGGGGGACGCAGACCTGCGCGTCAGCGATGACGGCATCGGTGATGTCGCCGACGTGCCTCCCAGCATCGCGAGCCGGTTGGCTGCCGTCGACGGCTCCGTCCGCGTAACGAGCCCACCCCTTGGCGGCACGGTGCTGGACATCCATATGCGTCGGTCGACCGATCCCGCGGCGGTCACGGCATGATTCGCCGACGCCTCGAAGTGGCAGCGCTGTGGGTCGGCGCCGTCATGGCCGTCAGTGCAGGCTGGTCCGGGATCGTCACGCGCGTGGGCATCGACCGGATCGACAGTGGGCAAGCGGTCTTCCTATCCCTATGCGCTCTCGCCGCCCCCGCGCTGGCCACGGCCATGGTGGTCCGGCATCCCGATGAGCCCATCGGTCTGCTGCTCGGCCTCACCGTACTCGCCACGATGCTCGCCGCCTGCCGCACCACGGACCTCGGGCCGGTGGCACCGATCGCCGGCTGCACCGCTCTTCTGACGGCGCCACTGCCAGCGGTCGTCGTATCCCGCTACTCCGCACTGACCTTCCCCCCGCGCGCCGTGCGCCTCGTGTCCCGCTGCTTCTGGGCATCGGCAGCGCTCGGGGTCGTGCTGGTCCTCGTACTGGTCCTCGGAGGGTCCGTCCCGACCGCGCAGTGGTTCACGACGTCGCCCGGCCCCGTTGGAGGTCCGACGACGGTCCTGCTCGTCGTTCAAGCAGCACTGGTGTGCACGGGACCGCTCGTGCTCGCCGGCACCTCCGTGATCCGCCGGATGCCACGAGCCTCGAGAGTCGCGGCGCGCCCCATCATGTGGCCCGTCGCCTGTTGGGCACTCACCCTCACCGCCAGCGAGGTCTGGGGGGTCGCCAGCACCGTGGGTTCACCGACACGCGACCTGTCCGACGGCCTCGACGCAACGCTCTTCGTCATCTTGCCCGCCTTCCTGGTCGGGGCTCTCGCCGCTGGCATCGGCTGGATCGACCTGACCGTTCGCATACCGACGTCACCGTCCGGCACTCCCGCCCCCCGCACGACGACCATCGACGTTGAGCAGTACCTCTCACGGGCGCTCGCCGACCCGTCGATCCGGGTCCGCTATCCGGTCGACGGCGCGCAGAGCTGGGTGAGCGCCGCCGGCAGACGGGCCTCTCCCGAGACCGGAATCGTCGACCGCGCCACCACGGTCATCGTCCGCGGATCGCGAGTCATCGGACTCATCGACCAGGACGCAGCCAGCACCGCTCACCCCGACGCCGTCGAGCTCATTGCGACCGGCGCGGGGCTCATCATGGAGACCGAGCGCCTGCGGGCATCCGCCGCCAGCGACCTCGAACAGGCCCGGATACTGGCGGAGCGGCTGCTCGTCGCCTCGGACGAACCGCGATCGGACCTGCGCACGACGCTCGTGAACGGCCCGTTGGCCGAGCTCGACTCGATCGCACATGCCCTGGCGCGTGGTACGCCCGTTGCGGACGTCGTGGCGCGGCTCACCGCTGTCGCCGCCGAGGTGAGAGCCCTCTCGCACGGGGTTCTTTCCGCGTCCCTGGCGACCGGTGGGCTGCGCGCCTCGCTGGGCGGCCACCTGGTGCCAGATCGTCGCTACGCTCCGGTCATCGAGATGACGACCTATCTGGCAGCGCAGGCTGACCCGGCCTCGACGGTCGAGGAGACGATGGGTGACGATGGACCGTGTCTGGTGATCTCCACCGGCCCCGCGCCCGCTGCTGACGTGCGTGACCGCGTGACGGCCCTCGGTGGCACGGTGTCAAGCCAGGACGGTCGCTGGATCATCCGCGTCCCCCTCGGGGCCGGGCCGGACCACCCATGACGACGACGACCCTGCTGGCCTGGCCACGCGTCGCTCCCGGGCCGACACCGGCTGTACGCGCGCGGGTCGAGGAGCACGGCGGTCGGTTCCCGCACCGGGCCGGGCTGGCCCTGTTCACCGGGACGGCGGACGCCGTGGCGACGGCCATCGACTGGCAGCAGGCCGAGCAGGACCAGCCCGCGACATCGCTCGCGCTCCACGTGGCCGAGGTGACCTACCGGGCCGATGCCCCAGAACCCGCGTGTGTCGGGCTGGTTCGCGCGCTCGCCGAGCGCGGGCACCCGGGGGACATCCTGGCCACCGAGGTCGTCCGGATGCTCCTGCCAGCGCCGACCCCTGCCCACTGGTCGGACGATCTGGCCACGTCGATCGGGGAGCCCGCTCAGCTGGTCCATGCCATCAGGTGGCCGCGGAACGCCGATGCCGCGCCCATCACGGTCGTCGTCGCGGAAGACGTGGCGCTCATCCGTGCCGGACTGGTCAGCCTGCTGCGCGACGACGGATTCAGCGTCGTCGGTGAGGCCGGTGACTACGACTCGGTGCTGGCCACCGTGCGGCCCACGCGCCCGCGCCTGCTCATCACCGACGTCCGGATGCCACCCGAGCAGGGCGACGAGGGACTGCGCGCGGCGTCGTTGCTGCGGACCGAACAACCAGGGCTGGCCGTGCTCGTGCTCAGTCAGTCGGTGCGGGCCAGCGCCGCCGCCAACCTGCTGACCGAACAGACCTCGGGCCTGGGGTACCTGCTCAAGGAGAGGGTCACAGCACTGGACGAGTTCCTCGACGCCGCCCGGGCGGTGGCCGCCGGTGGGACGGTCATCGACCCGCTCATTACCGACGAGCTCCTGGCCCGCCACCGCAACTGCGACCAGCTCGCTGCCCTCGCCGACCGGGAACGGTCCGTCCTGGAGCTCATGGCACAGGGGCTGTCCAACAGCGCGATCGCCGACCGGCTCACCCTGTCGGCGCGCACGGTGGAGTCCCACGTTCGCTCCATCATGACCAAGCTCGACCTCTGGGAGGACCCGGCCGGCAATCGCCGCGTCCAGGCGGTCATCCGGTGGCTTGACCAGTCCTGAGCCGCATCTCACGCTCCCAAGTGCGTGTGAACGTTCCGCCTCAATGTCTAACGGGTTCACAGTGGTGTAACACCCAGTGCTGACGACTTCCACGGTCAGCGCGCACCATCACCGAGACGGCGCCCGGGACACCGAAAAGCCCGGTCCCACCGGGACCGGGCGTGGTGGCGGTTCACGTACCACAACGGGCCAACCGCCAAAGTTTTCGGGTGAAGCACTCCAGTTCGCGTCTTCAGTTCAAAGGAGCAACTTCAGTCTGAGGTGATACGTCGCCGCAGCGCGCGAGGATTGGCGCAACACGCCGCAGATATTGCGAAATTGTGACAACGCCGTGACTTCGGGGCGTCAGGCGTGGACCTTCTAGCATGGGCGACGTGACCGACACCGCCATCTCCATCGCTCTCCGCGGCCGGTCGTTCCTAAGGGAGCTGGACTTCACCCCACCGGAATGGGCCCACCTGGTCGACCTGACCCTGGACCTCAAGGCAGCCAAGCGGGAGCGCCGCGAGGAGCAGCGGCTGGTGGGCAGGTCGATCGTGCTGATCTTCGAGAAGACGTCGACCCGGACCCGATGCGCCTTCGAGGTGGCCGCCTACGACCAGGGTGCCCACGTCACGGTCCTCGACCCGTCGGGTAGCCAGATGGGGCACAAGGAGTCGATCGCCGACACGGCGCGCGTCCTCGGCCGGTTCTATGACGGCATCGAGTACCGCGGGGCCGACCAGTCGACGGTGGACACCCTCGCCGCGTATGCCGGGGTGCCGGTCTGGAACGGTCTCACCGACGACTGGCACCCGACCCAGGCGCTCTGCGACGCCGCGACGATGGTCGAGCACTGCGGGAAACTCGCACCGGAGATCTCCTTCGCCTACGTGGGGGACGCCCGGTTCAACGTGGGCAACTCGCTGCTCGCGCTCGGAGCGCTGATGGGCATGGACGTGCGGATCGTCGCCCCGGCGGCGCTGCAGCCGCGACCGGAGGTGGTCGCCGAGGCGCGCGCCGTCGCGGCCACGACCGGGGCCCGGGTGAGCGTCACCGACGATATCGACTCCGGTGTGCAGGGGGTCGACTTCGTCCACACCGACGTCTGGGTCTCGATGGGGGAGCCCAAGCAGGTTTGGGCCGAACGCATCACCCAGCTGTCGGCATACCAGGTCAACGCGGAGCTGTTGCGCCGCACGGGAAACCCGGACGTGCGGTTCATGCACTGCCTGCCTGCCTACCACGACCTCGGCACCCAGATCGGCCGCGACGTGTATGCGGCGCACGGGCTCACGGCGCTGGAGGTGACCGACGAGGCCTTCGAGGGCCCAGCATCGATCGTCTTCGACCAGGCCGAGAACCGGCTGCACAGCATCAAGGCGGTCCTCGTGGCGACCCTCGCCGGCTGACCCGTCGCAACGCCCACATGTGAGGTTGTCGAGGCCCGCGGAACGGGCGTACCTCAGAGCTGGGTGCCTACCAGTGCGCCGATGGCGTAGGTCACGACCATGGCGAGCATCCCGCCGGCGACGTTGCGCGCCACCTGTCGTCCGGGTGTCGTCCCTCCGAGCCGAGCGCTGAGCAGGCCGGTGAGCGTCAGCGCGATGACCACGAAGAGGACGATCACCGGCACATGCCAGCTCGGCGAGCTGATCAGGGCGGCGACAAGCGGTAAGAGCGCGCCGACGAAGAAGGACCCCGTCGAGGCGAAGGCCGCGTGCCACGGGCTGGTCAGGTTGTCGGGGTCGATCTGCAGCTCGATCTCGGCGTGTGCGGCGAGCGCGTCCTTGGCGCTCAGCTGCACCGCCACCTCGTGGGCCAGCTCCGGGTCGAGACCTCTGTTGCGGTAGAACCCGGCGAGCTCGGCCAGCTCGAGCTCCGGTGTCTCGGCGAGCTCCCGGCGCTCCTTGTCGAGCAGCGCCTTCTCGGTGTCGCGCTGGGTGCTCACGGAGACGTACTCGCCGACTCCCATGCTCAGGGCGCCGGCGACGAGGGCGGCGATGCCCGCTGTCAAGATGGCCCCAGGGGCGGTGGTCGCGCCGGCCACGCCCACGATCACGCCCGCTGTGGAGACGACGCCGTCGTTCGCGCCGAGCACACCGGCACGAAGCCAGTTCAGCCGAGCGCCCGAGTCGCCATGGGGCTCGTGCTGCGCCGCGATCTCCGCGAGGTCGGGGGTGTCGCCGTCCATGACCTCACTGTGGCGGTCCGACGGGGGATTGTCATCGAAGGACAGGCTCACCAAACCGCATACGGTGCAAGGCGTGCCTTTCGAACCCGAGCCGCGGCCGGTACGCGTGGTGGCGGCGGCGATCGTCGACGACCTTGCGCACCCGACCCGGCTGCTCGCCGCGAGGCGCACCGAACCGCCGACGCTCGCGGGCGGGTGGGAGTTCCCCGGCGGCAAGGTCGACCCGGGCGAGACCCGCGTGGACGCACTGCACCGCGAGATCCACGAGGAGCTCGGGGTGACGGTGGTGCTCGGCGACCCGATCCCGGCCGAGAGCGACGACGGGAGCTGGCCGCTCGGCGACCGCTACCGCATGGACATCTGGTTCGCCGTGGTGACGGAGGGCGCACCACGGCCCCTCGAGGACCACGACGAGCTGCGTTGGCTGCAGGCCGGCGACCTGTATGCCGTCGGCTGGCTCGCCGCGGACCTGCCGATCGTGCGTCTGCTGGAGCGCCGGATGGTCGGGGACCGCCCGAAACCCTGAGAGAATTAGGGCATGGCTCCACGCACTCGCGACGACATCAGGAACGTCGCCATCATCGCGCACGTCGACCACGGCAAGACCACCCTGGTCGACAAGATGCTGTGGCAGTCGGGGGCGTTCGGCGAGCACCAGCACGTCGACGA
>JALYVC010000142.1 GCA_030853445.1 Actinomycetota bacterium
GCCCGGCGGCGCGGCGGCGCCGGTGGACCCGTGCGCTGTGGCCGGCCCTGCTCGTCGGTGCCATCGGCTGGGGGCTCGTCGTGCGGCTCGACCTGCCGGTCTGGCTCGGCGTTCTCGCGACGCTCCCGCTGCTCGCGACGCCTCCGCTGGCGACCGACCGGTATGCCGGGCTCGGCCACCAGCTCTCGGCCCACCACCTCGTGGTGCAGCAGGGCACCTTCGTGCGCCGCCGCGACGTGCTGGCCCGGGACGGGGTGATCGGCTGGCGGGTGCACCAGTCGTTCTTCCAGCGACGGGTCGGGCTGGCCCACGTGCTCGCGACGACAGCCGCGGGGAAGCAGAGCTACACGGCATACGACGTGCCGCTCGATGCAGGGGTCGCCCTGGCGCTCGCGGTCGACCCCGAGCTGCTGGCGCCGTTCCTCGAGCGGGCGAAGCCGGCGGGCGGGCCGGACACCTAGGATCGGGGCATGAGCAAGGTCCTGTCCGCCGTCGCCTGGCCCTACGCCAACGGCCCGCGCCACATCGGTCACGTCGCCGGTTTCGGCGTGCCCTCCGACGTCTTCAGCCGTTACATGCGGATGGCCGGCCACGACGTGCTCATGGTGTCGGGCACCGACGAGCACGGCACGCCGATCCTCGTCGCCGCCGACGAGCAGGGGGTGACCGCCCGCGAGCTCGCCGACCGCTACAACCGGGTCATCGTCGAGGACCTCACCGGGCTGGGGCTGGCCTACGACCTCTTCACCCGCACGACGACGCGCAACCACTACGCCGTCGCACAGGAGCTCTTCACCGGTGACTGGCGCAACGGCTACATGCTCGAGCAGACCGACCTCGTCGCGATCAGCCCGTCGACGGGACGCACGCTGCCCGACCGCTACATCGAGGGCACCTGCTACATCTGCGGCTACGGCCAGGCGCGGGGTGACCAGTGCGACAACTGCGGCAACCAGATCGAGCCCTCTCGACTGATCGAGCCTCGGTCGAAGATCAACGGCGAGACGCCGGAGTTCATCGAGACCCAGCACTTCTTCCTCGACCTGCCGGCGCTCGCGGGGGCGATCAGCGAGTGGCTCGACGAGCGCGAGGCTAACGGCACGTGGCGCCCGTCGGTGCTCCGCTTCAGCAAGAACCTGCTCGACGACGTGCGGCCCCGGGCGATGACCCGCGATCTCGACTGGGGCATCCCGGTGCCGATCGCGGGGTGGGTCGAGCAGCCCAACAAGCGGTTCTACGTGTGGTTCGACGCGGTCGTCGGTTACCTCTCGGCCTCGATCGAGTGGGCGCGGCGCACCGGTGAGCCGGACGCCTGGCGCGCGTGGTGGAACGACCCCGATGCGCAGTCGTTCTACTTCCAGGGCAAGGACAACATCACCTTCCACACCCAGGTGTGGCCGGCCGAGCTGCTCGCCTATGCGGGCAAGGGCGACAAGGGGGGCGAGCCGGGGGTCTTCGGCGTGCTCAACCTGCCGACCGAGGTCGTGGCCTCGCAGTACCTGACGATGGGCACCGAGCAGTTCTCGTCGTCGCGGGGGCACGTGGTGCTGGTGCGTGACGTGCTGGCCGACTACGGGCCCGACCCGCTGCGCTACTTCATCTGCGCGGCGGGTCCCGAGACCCAGGACGCCGAGTTCACCTGGGCGGCGTTCGTGCAGCGCAACAACAGCGAGCTCGTCGCCGGGTGGGGCAACCTCGTCAACCGCACCGCGACGATGATCCACAAGTCGTACGGCGAGATCCCGGCCGCCGGTCCACTGGAGCCGGTCGACGAGGAGCTGCTCGCGGCGGTGCGCGGCGGCTTCGCCGTCGTGGGTGAGCTGCTGGAGCGGCAGCGGGTGCGCTCGGCCATCGCCGAGGTGATGCGGCTCGTGGGCGAGACCAACGCCTACGTCTCGAAGACCGAACCCTTCCGGCTCAAGGGCGACGACCAGCGGGAGCGGCTCGGCACCGTGCTGCACGTGCTGGCTCAGGCGGTGAGCGACCTCAACACGATGATCTCGCCCTTCCTTCCCCACTCCACCAACGCGATCCACCGGGTGCTCGGCGGAGAGGGCGACCTCGTGCCGATGCCGCGCATCGACGAGGTCGACGACCTCGACGGTGGCCCGGGGTATCCCGTCATCACCGGTGACTACTCGGAGACGCCGACGTGGGGCCCGCGCGACGTCGTCGTGGGGACGCCGATCGGCAAGCCGAGCCCAGTGTTCCGCAAGTTCGACCTGCCCGGCGATCCCCCTGCGCAGACGGAGGCTTCGGGCGCGTGAGCCCGCAGCCGTCGTCGCGCACACCGTCGGGGGAGCGTCCGGCCGCTCCCGACCGCCTGCCGATCGCCGTCGTCGACAACCACTGCCACCTCGACATCGACCGTGACGGGTCGCCCGGGATGGGCGTCGCCGAGGCGTTGGCTGCGGCCGCTGCGGTCGGCGTCGACCGGGTCGTGCAGATCGGGTGCGAAATCGAGTCGGCGCGCTGGACGGTGGTCGTCGTTGACCAGCACCCCTCCCTGGTGGGAGGAGTGGCACTGCACCCCAACGAGATCCCCGATCTGGCGGCGTCGGGCGAGCTGGACGGCCAGCTGGCCGAGATCGAGCGGCTGGCCCAGCACCCCCGGGTGAGGGTGATCGGCGAGACCGGGCTCGACTACTTCCGCACCGGGCCCGAGGGGGTGCCGGCCCAGCAGGATGCGTTCCGCTGGCACATCGACCTGGCCAAGCGCACCGGCAAGGCGCTGCAGATCCACGACCGCGACGCCCACGACGACGTGCTGCGGATCCTTTCCGAGGAAGGGGTCCCCGAGACGACGGTGCTGCACTGCTTCTCCGGCGACCTGTCGATGGCGAGGCGAGCGGTCGAGATGGGGTTGATGCTGTCCTTCTCGGGCACGGTCACCTTCAAGAACAGCCACCGCCTGCGCGACGCGCTGGCCGTGACGCCGCTCTCGCACCTGCTGGTGGAGACCGACGCGCCGTACCTCACTCCTCACCCCTACCGGGGGGCGACGAACGCGTCCTACCTCGTGCCGCTGACCGTGCGGGCGATGGCCGGGACGCTGAACGTCGACGTTCCGGCGCTGTGCACGGCCCTGTCCGAGAACAGTGAGCGGGTCTACGGGCGCTGGTCCTGAGGGCGGGGGCCGTCCTCCTTCGGCGGGCCCGTGCCTGCGTAGGCCGGGCGGCTGCCCTCGCCTCGCCCGCTCACCCTGAGGTCAGCGGAAGATCTGGTCGACGGCTCGGAAGGCTCCCATCTCGTGGTCCGCGCGGAAGTGCTGGTGGTCGGCCCGGACGCGCTCGGCCGCCTCGTCGGCGAAGCAGATGATGTCGTCGACGAAGAGCTCGTGGCTGCCGACCGCGGCGAGGATGTCGGGCTCGATGTCGTGGTCGACGAGGCCGGCCTCGTCGGACAGGGCGTGGGCCTGGGCGAGCGACTGTCCACAGATCCTGGCGTAGGTCCGCCACTGCTTCCCCGACAGGTCGTCGAGGTCGATGTCGTCGCGGAAGGGGGCCCGCTCGCGCACCATGAAGCTGAGCCCGTCGACCTCGACCGCCCCGTAGAAGCGGTCGCCCCCCACGAGCAGCACCGCCTGCGCGTGCGAGATGCGCCCGGCGTCACCGTCCACCACGAAGTCTGACGGGGGAGTGAGCCCCTCGAGGGCCGAGCGGCGAGCGTGCTTGAACTCGATGATGAGGTCGTCGCTGCCGTCCTGCCGGGGACCCTCGACCTTGAGGTAGTAGCGCGGCAGCCCGAGCGAGGCGGTGCCCTGCCCGAGCCGCTGGCACACGTCCTTGACCCTGAGCGCACCGGCCCGCTCCGGCACCTCGACGTCGTGGTCGCGGACGAGGCACAGCAGTGCCTCCTGGAACTCCGGCACCCGGTGGGTCACCGGCACGTGCTCGTCATCGGCCCGAAATCCCCAGCCGTACTCGTCGTGGTACTTCCTGGTCAACCATTGCGACCTCTCCTCGAGCGAGTCCTCGATGAGGTGACGGATGAGCGGGGGAGCGTTGTCCTGTCGCATCTGCTCGTCCTGTTCGCTCGAGTCGGCGGCGAACCGCTGCATGGCCTCGACGTAGCCGCGCACGAAACAGGCCGCGATCTTGCGCTGCCCCCTGCGGCCCTTGCCGCCCTCGGCGCCTGCACCGATCATGAACGCGGTGGCGCCCCGCTTGAGGTCCCAGGTGAAGGGCGCGTAGAACGACTCGTCGAAGTCGTTCGGCCCGAAGATCGGCACATTGTCGACGCTCGGCATGACGCCGAAGTTCTCGGGGTGCACGTCGCCCAGGGTCAGCACCGTCGGCATCCACGCGTCCTCGCCCGCCATGTCGCGGTAGAACAGCAGACACGTGCCGCGGAAGAACGAGAAGACGCTGCCGTACAGCTTGTCGAACTTCGCGACCGCCTCCTGTTCACGGCCCACGATGCGCGTCTCGTGGTCCTCGCGGATGGTCTGGCGCACGTGGCGGCGTCGTTCGTGGCCGGTGAGCTGGCGCGGAAGGAACACCATCTCGCCGCGGGCGCGGGCGTGGGCCAGCTCACGGAAGGCCTCGAACCGCGAGGCCGTCGGCCGGCCTCCGAGGCCGTCCGGCGCGTCCTCCGGGGCGGGCTGGTCGGGGGCGCCCTGGCTCCTGGCGCCGGGCGAGGTGCGCGCAGTCATGGCGGGCCCCTACCCCGAGCGGTTCAGACGCGAACCTCGATGCCCTCGCGGGCGCGGGCCCCCACATGCCCTGAGACCGTGCATCGGCGGGTCGGAAACACCACAGCCGCCGCACAAGGCACACAGGCCACATCGGACACGCTACCGACCTCTTCCCGTTACCGAAAGTTGACCTTTCTGTGTCCTTTCAGGGAGAGTGGTCGGCGAAGGCCGGTGGCGACACCACGGGCCGGGCAGTGAAGACCTGGGGACCTGGGGGCGCGCCAATGACGGCGACGCCCCTCACCCATGCTCAGAAGCTCTCCGGACGCCGTGCCTCGTACCCGGGCAGACCCATCATCGGAGCAGTGTGACCTCTCGTCCCGTTCGCCATCTCGCCCAGGCGGGTGTCTTGGCCGTCGTGGCCGCCGGCGCCTTCGGCATCGCCCACCTCGACAAGGCCGTGGCCCTGTCGGTCGACGGGCGCACCGAGTCGGTGCACGTCATGGGCAGCACGGTCGCTGACCTGCTGAGCAAGAAGGGGATCTCGATCGGTGAGCACGACACCGTCGTTCCTGCCGCCGACCAGCCGCTCGACGACGGCGAGACCGTCGTCGTCCGCTACGGACGCAAGCTCACCGTGACCCTCGACGGCAAGACCCGCGACTACTGGACGACCGCGACGAGCGTCTCAGGCGCCCTGACCCAGGTGGGCCTGCGGGCCGACTCGGCGGCGAAGCTGTCGGTCAGCCGCGACCAGCCGCTGGGCCGCACCGGTCTGTCCATGTCGATCACCAGCCCGCATGACGTCACCCTCGTCGTGGGTGGCAAGAAGGTCACCACGACGACGACCGCTGCGACCGTCGCCGAGCTGCTCACCGCGATGCGGGTCGAGCTCGGTGCGCGGGACCAGGTGAAGCCGGCTCGGGCGACGAAGCTGCACGACGGCCTGTCGGTGGTCGTCTACCGGGTCGTGAGCAAGGGAGCGACCAGCGTCGAGAAGGTGGCGTTCGCCACCGTGCGCAGGAACGACCCCTCCATCACCGTCGGCACGACGAGGACCACTGCCGCCGGCGCGTCCGGCGAGCGCAGGATCACGTGGCAGGAGACCTGGATCGATGGCAAGCTCGCCAAGCGCGTGCAGGTCGGCGCGTCGGTCACCAAGGCGCCGGTGTCGCAGGTCGTCGCCGTCGGCACCAAGCCGGCCCCCGTCGTGGCGGCCGCCCCGCGGGTCGCGGC
>JALYVC010000158.1 GCA_030853445.1 Actinomycetota bacterium
GGCCCCTCCCGCCCCGGCCCGCCGCCGGCTGCTGCGCCACCGTCCGGCGGCACCGGACCCGGGTCGCACCCTGGCTGACGACATCTTCGACCTCGGTGACGGCCCCGACGGGACCGGCCGCCACGAGCCCGGGGGACGCCGGTGAGCATCCCGGCCACCAGCCCCGCCAGCGAGCCGCTCCTCGAGGTGTCCCCGCAGGAGTGGGTGGCGGCGGCCGGTGAGCTGCGCGACGGGGGCTACACCTTCTTCGACTGGCTGACCGCCGTCGACGAGACCGACCGTGACGACAACCCCGGTCTCGACGTCGTGGCGCACCTGCTCGATGTCAGCACGCCCCGGGCACTGCGCGGGCACCTCGTGCGCACGCGGCTGCCGGCGGAGCAGCCGCTGCCCAGCCTGACCGGTGTCTTCCGCGGTGCCGCGTGGCACGAGCGGGAGACGCACGAGATGTTCGGTGTCGAGATCGAGGGCTTCGACGACGGGACCGGGCTGGGCCTGCGCCCCCTGCTCCTGCCCGACGGCTTCGAGGGTCACCCGCTGCGCAAGTCGTTCGTCCTCGCCGCGCGGGCCAGCAAGCCGTGGCCGGGCGCCAAGGAGCCCGGCGAGGGACATGAGGGCACGCGTGCTCCCGGCCGTCGTCGCGTGCAGGCGCCCGGGGTGCCGGGGCCCGACTGGGGCCCCCGGTGAGCGCGCTCGAGGTCGTCGTCCGCGCCGTCGTCACCCTGCTCGGCTTCCTCGTGCTGCCGCTCCTCGTGGGCCAGACCGAGCACAAGGTCATGGCCCACATGCAGGGACGCCTCGGGCCGATGTATGCCGGTGGCTTCCACGGGTGGGCCCAGCTGGTCGCCGACGGGGTCAAGTTCGTGCAGAAGGAGGACGTCACCCCGGCAGCGGCCGACCGGTGGGTCTTCCGAGCGGCCCCGGCCGTCGCGCTGATCCCCTACCTGGTGGCCATCAGCGTCATCCCGCTGGGGCCGGGCGTCGTGGGCGCCTCCGTCGATGCCGGAGCCCTCTTCGTGGTCGCCGTCGCGGGCGTCGGGGTGCTTGGCACCCTGATGGCCGGATGGGCCAGCGCCAACAAGTACTCCCTCCTCGGGGCGATGCGCTCGGCCGCCCAGCTGCTCAGCTACGAGCTCCCCCTCGTGCTCAGTGTCGCCTCGGTGGCTCTGGCCGCAGGCACGCTCTCGCTGCCGGGCATCGTGCAGCGGTGGAGCCCGTGGTGGCTGCTGTGGCAGCTGCCCGGCGCCGTCGTCTTCCTCGTCGCGGCGCTCGCCGAGCTGCAGCGCCCGCCGTTCGACATGCCGCTGGCCGACTCCGAGGTCGTCTTCGGCGCCGTCACGGAGTACACCGGGCTGCGCTTCGCCTTCTTCCTGCTCGCGGAGTACGCCGGCATCGTGGTGATGTCGCTCTTCTTCAGCGTGCTCTTCCTCGGCGGGTGGCGCGGCCCCTTCCTTGGGCCGCTCGGGCAGCTCGGGCAGCTCGGCGTCGTGTGGACCCTGCTCAAGGGCTTCCTCGTCGCCGTCGTCATCATCTGGTTCCGCGTCTCGTGGCCCCGGCTGCGCGAGGACCAGCTCCAGCGCCTGGCGTGGGTGTGGCTCGTGCCCGCCGGCATCGCCCAGGTCGCGCTCACCGGGGCAGTCGTGGTGATGACGCAGTGACCGACCAGCCCACCCAGCCCGACCAGCCCACCCAGCCCGGGAGCAGCAGCCCCCCGCGGGGCGCCGTACCAGGACTGCTCAAGGGTCTGGCGACCACCGCCAAGGCCCTGGTGACCCCGAGCCACACGGCGGAGTACCCCGACGTGGCGCCGGCCCTGCCGCCGCGCTCGCGCGGCGTGATCGCGCTCACCGACGAGAACTGCACCTCGTGCATGCTCTGCGCCCGCGAGTGCCCCGACTGGTGTATCTACATCGACTCCCACAAGGAGACGGTCCCCGCGACCACCGAGGGCGGGCGCGACCGCCAGCGCAACGTGCTCGACCGCTTCGCCATCGACTTCTCGCTGTGCATGTACTGCGGCATCTGCGTCGAGGTCTGCCCCTTCGACGCCCTGCACTGGAGCCCGGAGTTCGAGTACGCCGAGACCGACATCCGCGACCTGTTGCACGAGAAGGACCGCCTTGGTGCCTGGATGGCCACGGTGCCTCCTCCATCGGCCCTCGACCCCGGCAGCGCCGACCCGGCGGAGGTGGCGGCCGCGGCCAAGCCGC
>JALYVC010000186.1 GCA_030853445.1 Actinomycetota bacterium
TCGACGCACTTGATGCGTGGTGCTCCGTGAGTCATGTGCGTCGACGCTGCGTCAAGTCCGGGGGGGCGGGGGAGGGTCAGCGCTCGTCGAGGAAGGCGTCGACGAGCGGGGCCAGCTCGTGGGCCTCGGTGAGGAGGCCGAGGTGGCCGCCGGAGTAGACGTGCAGCCGGGAGTGGGGGATGAGGGCGGCCTGGATGCGGGGGTTGGCCACCGGGATGATCGGGTCGTCGTCACCGCCGATGACCAGCGTCGGCTGCCGGATGAGGCGCAGGAAGGGCAGGCTCGACCAGCCGTACATCGACGCGAGCTGGTAGTAGTACCCCGTACGGGGCCCCGCCCTCGAGGCCCCGTGCAGCAGAGCCTCGCCGGTGCCCGGGTTGGTGCGCATCGACCCGCCGTAGATCGTCGAGGCCACGCGGGCGGCGTACGCGGGGTCGCGGTGCCGCCGGGGGGTCGACATGATCTTGAGGACCTTCGGGTTGGCGGGCACCATCATCCAGCCGGTGCCGGTGGCGACGAGCACCAGCTTGCGCACCCGACGCGGCGCCTGGAAGGCCAGCTGCTGGGCGAGGCCTCCACCCCACGAGAAGCCGAGCACGTCAAAGCGCTGGTGGCCCAGCCGGGCCATGAGCGCCACCACCCACGACGACATCTGGGCGATCGTGTACGGAAAGGGCGGCAGGGCGCTGCCTCCGACGCCCGGGATGTCGAAGCGCACGACGCCGCGCTCGGGGTGGATCTCGTCGACGAAGGGCTGCATCGCCTCGAGGCTGACCCCGATCCCGTTGCACAGCAACAGAGGTGGGGTGTCGGTGAAGTGCCCGACCCCGTGGCGTACGGAGACCCTGGCCGTCACCGTGCGCACCGTCACGTTGCGCATGATGTCGTCAGCCGACGCGGACACCCGCGCCTCAGCGGTCATGGATGTAGGTGCCGGGCGCGGCGCACAGCGGCTCGTGGGCGGTGTTGCCGAGCTTGCGCGGACGGCGCCGCTCGGCGCCGGCGTGGGCGGCGAGCCAGGCGGCGTAGTCGTCCCACCAGCTGCCCTTGACCTTGGTCGCGCCCTCGAGCCACGCCTGCGGGGTGTGGGGGTTGGTCGTGGCGGTCTGGTAGCTCGCCTTGGGGTTGCCCGGCGGGTTGACCATGGCCGCGATGTGTCCGCTGGTCGACAGGATGAACTTCGATGTGCCACCGAAGAGCTGGGTGGTGGCGTAGCACGACTCCCACTTGCACAGGTGGTCGGCGATCCCGGCGACGACATAGCTGTCGAGGTCGATCTTGCCGAGGTCGACCGGCGTGCCGAGCATCGTGGAGGCGCCGGGGTGCACGAGGGCGTTGCGCAGCGCGAGGTCCATGAAGTCGCGGTGCACCGCCGCAGTCATCCGCACCGGGTCGGCGTTCCAGTAGAGGATGTCGAAGGGCTTGGGCGAGTGACCCATGAGGTAGTTGTTCACCCAGTAGTTCCAGATGAGGTCGTTGGGTCGCAGCCAGGCGAAGACCTCGGCCAGCGCGCGGCCGTCGAGATAGCCCTTGTCCTTCGAGGCCTGCACGCCCGCGGCCGCGTTCTTGTGCGAGAGCAGAGCGCTCGTGACGCCGGCCCGCTCCTGGTCGATGACCGTGACCATGAGGCTGAAGGCCGCGACGCGGTGCAGCTCGCCGATCGCGGCGAGGTGGGCCATGAGCATCGACGAGATCATGCCGCCCGAGCAGATGCCGAGCACCGAGGTGCGGTCCTGGCGGGAGATGCTCTCGCAGGCGGCCATCGCGTCGAGGATGGCCTCGCCGTAGGTGTCGAGACCCCAGTCGGCGTGCCGCACGTCGGGGTTGCGCCACGAGATGCAGAAGACCTGCTGCCCGCTGGCCACGAGGTGCTCGACCAGGCTGCGCTGCGGGGCGAGGTCGATGATGTAGTACTTGTTGATCGTCGGCGGGACGATCAACAGCGGCACCTCGTGCACCTGCGGGGTGGTCGGGGTGTACTGGATCAGCTCGAAGACGCTCGTGCGCAGCACGACCTGCCCGGGCGTGACGGCCAGGTCGTCTCCGACGGAGAAGGCGTCGGCCTCCACCATCGAGGGCACTCGCGGTGGTGTGGCGAAGTCGCGCACCAGCCGGCGCGACCCCTCGAGCAGGTTTCCTCCGCCGGTGTCGAGGGTGCGCTTGAGTACCTTGGGGTTGAGCAGGGGGTTGTTCGTCGGGGCCGCTGCCTCGACGAGGTTGTCGACGATGAAGCCCATCTTCTCGCCGTCGGTCCAGCCGAGACCGGCGTCCTTCACGAGACCCCGAGCCGCCTCCCCGAGGGCCAGGTAGCTCTGCAGCCCGCGCTTGAACAGCGGGTTGCGCGCCCACGCCTCTTCGGTGAACCGCCGGTCCTTCTCGGCGGGGGCCAGGCGAGAGGCGCCCCGGCCGATCCGCGCAAGCTCGGTGCCGAGGGTGAGCGACCGCCGGGCGACCCGCCGGGGGTGGCGGACCAGGCCCGCACCCAGCTTCAGCGCCGACAGGCCGGGCATGAACCGCCGGACGGGGTTGCCGGCCGCGTCCGTGAGCAGCATGTCGAGGGGGGTCGACAGGGCGGCCGAGGCGGCTCCGTCGTCGTTCGGGTCCTGCGCCGGGTCCTGGGCCGCCGGCTCGTCGCGCGTCGCGGTGCTCATGCCTTGGCCTCCGACATGACCTCGGGCGTGGAGTCCGAGGGGGACTTCGGCGGGGACTCCGAAGTAGGCGCGGAGACCTCGCGGCGCAGGATCTTGCCCGTCGGCCCCTTGGGCAGGCCCTCCACCACCCATACGTGCCGGGGGTACTTGTAGGCCGCCAGCCGCTCCTTGGCGAAGGCCTTGATCTCGTCGGGCGTCACGTGGTGCCCCTCCTTGAGCGTCACCGCAGCCGCCACCTCCTCGCCGAGGCTCTCGTGGGCGACCCCGACGACCGCCACCTCGGCCACCGACTCGTGCTCGTAGATCGCCTCCTCGACCTCGCGGGGATAGACGTTGTAGCCCCCGCGGATGATGAGGTCCTTCTTGCGGTCGACGATGTAGAAGTAACCGTCCTCGTCGGTGCGGGCCATGTCGCCCGAGCGGAACCAGCCGTCGACGATGGCCTCGGCGGTGGCCTCGTCGCGGCCCCAGTAGCCCCGCATGACGTTCTCGCCCCTGATCGCGATCTCTCCGACTGCGTCCGGCGTGCCGCCGGCGATGTCGTTGCCGTCGTCGTCGATGAGCTTCATCTCGACCCCGCGCACGGGCACCCCGATCGAGCCCGGCTTGCGCTCGAGGTCGGGGCGGTTGAACGACGCGACGGGCGAGGTCTCCGAGAGGCCGTAGCCCTCGAGCACGATGCACCCGAAGGTCTCCTCGAACCGGCGCATCACCTCCACCGGCATCGCCGACCCGCCCGAGATGCAGGTGCGCAGGCTGGTCATGTCTGCGGTGGCCGCGCCGTCGGCGTGGAGCATCCCGGCATACATCGTGGGCACGCCCTCGAAGACGGTCACCTTGTCTCGGCCGACCACCGTGAGCGCCTTGCCGGAGTCGAAGCGGGGGATGAGGGTCAGACAGGCGCCGGCGAGCACGGAGGCGTTGAGCCCGCAGGTCAGGCCGAAGCAGTGGAAGAGCGGCAGGCAGCCCATGACGACGTCGTCGGGCTGCAGCTCGATGAGGGTCTCGCGGGTGACCGCCGCGTTGCTGCGCAGGTTGGCGTGGGTCAGCTCGGCACCCTTCGGCTGCCCCGTGGTGCCGGAGGTGTAGAGCAGCACCACGGTGTCCTCGTCGTCGCGCTCGACCATGCGCTCGTCGGGCTCCCAGTCGGCCAGCAGCTCGGTGAACTCGTGCAGGCCGACGGTGATGCACTCGATGCCCACGGTCTCGGCGGCCTTGGCCGCCTCGGTCGCCATCTCCTCCCACGCGAAGATGATCTTGGCCCCGGAGTCCTCGAGGTAGTACTGCACCTCGCGGGCCTTCAGCAAGGGGTTCATCGGCACGACGACCGCCCCGGTCGCCAGCGCGCCGTAGAAGGCGATGGGGTAGCCGGGCACGTTGGGCAGCACCAGGCCGACCCGGTCACCGGGCCCGATGCCCCGGTCGACCAGCAGGGCGGTCACCCGCCGGGCCGCGTCCTGCAGCTCGGTGTAGGTCAGTGTCGTGTCGTCGAGGCGCACCGCAGGACGGTCGCCGTGCTGCCTGGCGGTCGTGGTCAGGTTGGTGGCCAGGTTGGTCACGTGGAACCTCTCGTCGGTGAGCTGGCGGGCTGGAGCGCGCCGTACGGCGGGCCGCCCACCTCACCATATGTTCCGGCTGGGGTCACGTCGAGGGCAGGAGGTCCTGAGCCCTCAGCCCAGCAGGTCGTCGACATAGCACCAGCGCCAAGCCTCGCCGGGCTCGATGCTGCGCATGACCGGGTGCCCCTGCTCCTGGAAGTGCCGCTCGGCGTGCCGCCCGATCGAGGAGTCGCAGCAGGCGACGTTGCCGCAGGCGAGGCACATCCTCAGGTGCACCCACTGCAGCCCCTCGCGCAGGCAGTCCTCGCACCGGTCGGGGTGCTTCGGCTCGACCCGTGCGGTGGCCTCGGCCAGGTGCGGGCAGTCGCCCCTCTGCGGCTCGGGAGTGAGGATCATCCGGTCCTGGAGGCGCTCGTCACGCGACTCGCTGCTGGCGAGCATCGACTCCTCGATGTCGAGGCTGCGCATGACCTCCTCGAGCACCTCGTGGTCGATGGTGCCGGTGCCCCGCAGCTCGAGCACCTCCTCGCGCTCGGCGACGAGCATGGTGCGGCGCAGGCGTCGGTAGGTCTCGTTGGGGCTGGGCTCGTCCTCGCGGTCGACGCCGAGCCGCTCCCACGCGAGATCGGTGCGGCGCCGCCCCTGCGTGCGCAGCTGGTCGACGATCTCGCCGGGCGTGGTGCCGTCGACGGCCTCCTCGAGTGCTGCCTGGCCCCGCGCGACGGCCTTCTGGATGACCGTCGCCGCCTGGAGGGCGTCCTCGCGCGGGTCGGGCCCGTAGACCCCGAGGGCCCGGGCCAACAGGGGGAGGGTCAGGCCCTGGATCGACAGGGTGCCGACGGTGACGACGAGGGCGATGAAGACGAGCAGCTCGCGGTGCGGGGTGGTCATGGGCAGGAGGAAGGCCGCGGCCAGGGTCACCACGCCGCGCATGCCGGCCCACGACAGGATCAGCCCGGCCTTGAGCGACCCACCGCCGCCGCTCGCGGAGGTGAGCCGCAGGAAGACGCTGATCGACAGTATCCACATCGGGCGCAGCAGCATGACCGTGACCAGCACGAGCAGGGCGAGCAGGATCGAGTGGCCGAGGCCGAGGGGGGAGTCGGCGACCGCAGTGACGATCGCGTGGCTCTGCAGCCCGATCAGCAGGAAGACGGCGTTCTCGAGGAGATACTGCAGCGTGGTCCAGTTGAGCCGCTCGGCCGTGCGCGACTGCGCGGTCTGGACGACCGGCGCCTTGTGGCCCAGCAGGATGCCGGCGACGACGACGGCCAGCACGCCGGAGGCGTGGACGGACTCGGCGGGCAGGTAGGCGATCCAGGGGATCATGAACGAGAGGGCGACGTCGGTGGTCGTGTCGGTGATCCGGCGACGGATACGGACCAGCACGAAGGCCACGACCAGGCCGATGGCGATGCCCCCGAGGGCCGCGACGAGGAAGTCGCCGCCGACCTCGGCGAGGCTGACCGTGCCGGCGATGCCGAGGATCGCTGCGCGCACGGTGACGAGCGCGGTCGCGTCGTTGAAGAGCGACTCGCCCTCGAGGACGGTGACGATGCGCCGGGGCAGCCCGATCCGCCTGGCCACCGCCGTCGCGGCCACGGCGTCGGGTGGGGCCACCACCCCACCGAGGGCCAGGGCGGCCGCGAAGGGGACGTCGAGCAGACGCCAGCTGACCAGGGCGACACCGAAGGCGGTGAAGGCCACGAGGCCCACCGAGAGCAGGCCGATCGCCCGCTTGTTGGCGCCGAGGTCGACCAGCGACGTGCGGATCGACGCGGCATACAGCAGCGGCGGGAGGATGCCGAAGAGGATGACCTCGGGCCCGATCTCGATCTCGGGCACCCAGGGCACGAACGACACGAGGATGCCGACCGCGGTGAGGCCGAGCGGCGCGGACAGCCCCCACCGCCGGGCACAGGCGGCGACGACGACGACGGTCGCCGCGAGCGCGAGCAACACGAGAGCGGGTTCCACCGGCTCAGTCTGTCAGTCGGGCGTGACGCGCGGATGACCACGGCAGACGACGCCGGTGGCGCTCACGCCCCGAGCACCGCGTCCCGCAGCGTGTCGAGACCGACGCTGCCGATGTCGAGGGCGCGCCGGTGGAAGGCCTTGGGGTCGAAGGCCTCACCCTCGCGCGCGCGCACCTCGTCGCGCAGCCTCAGCCACAGGCGCTCGCCGATCTTGTACGACGGCGCCTGGCCCGGCCACCCGAGGTAGCGGTCGAGCTCGAAGCGCAGCCATGCCTCGCCCTGGTTCGCGTGCGCCTGGAGGTAGGCCCACGCCTTGTCGTAGGTCCACTCGCCGCCGCCGACCTCGGCCGGTGCCTCGAAACCGCAGTGGAACCCGATGTCGATGACCACCCTCGCCGCCCGCAGCGACTGGCCGTCGAGCCACCCCATCCGGTCGCCCGGGTCGTCGAGGTAGCCCAGCTCGGCCATCAGCCGCTCGGCGTAGAGGGCCCAGCCCTCACCGTGCCCGGAGGTCCAGCAGTCGAGCCGGCGCCACTTGTTGAGCAGCTCGGAGCGGTAGATGGTCTGGGCGACCTGCAGGTGATGGCCGGGGACACCCTCGTGGTAGACGGTGGTCAGCTCTTTCCAGGTGCCGAAGGAGGTCTCGCCCTTGGGCACCGACCACCACATGCGACCCGGCCGGCTGAAGTCGTCGCTCGGGCCCGTGTAGTAGATGCCGCCGTTGTCGGTGGGCGCGATCATCCCCTCGATGGTGCGCACCGGGCCGGGGATGTCGAAGTGGGTGTCGGCGAGGCCGGCGATGGCCTCGTCGGCCTTGGCCTGCATCCAGGCCTTGAGGGCCGGCTTGCCCTCGAGCCGGTAGGCCGGGTCGGCGTTGAGGATCTCGATGGCCTCCTTGGTGCCCGCGCCGGGCTGCACCCGGTCGGCGACCTCGTCCATCAGGGCGTCGAGGTGGGCCACCTCCTCCTGCCCCCAGCGGTAGGTCTCCTCGAGGTCGACCTGTGCGCCGACGAAGTAGCGCGACACGAGCCGGTAGCGCTCGACGCCGCAGGCGTCCGAGGCGGGCGCCACGGGCAGGAGCTCGGCGCGCAGGAACGACCCGAGCTCGGCGTACGACGCGGCCGCCCCGGCGGCCGCGCTCGCCACGGCGTCCGCCGTGGTGGCGGCTGCCGCTTCCTGCGCCATCCCGCTCAGCTGGGCGAACCATCCGTCCTCAGAGACCAGCGCGGAGACCTGCCCGAGACACGCCTCCACCTGCCGCCGCGGGGTCACGAGGTGGCGGGCCTTCGCGGCGGCCAGCGACTCGCGGTATCCCGTGACGGCGGCCGGAACGGCGGTGAGGCGGGCAGCGATGGTGGCCCACGCCGCATCGCCCTCCTGGGGCATCAGGTCGAAGACGTCGCGGATGCCCTGCAGCGGTGAGGCGATGACGTTGAGCGACATGGCCTCCACGCCGGCTGCGTGCATCTCCTCGGCGAGGCCGAGGCGCTCGCGCAGTGCCGCGACCGTCACACGGTCGACGTCGTCGACCGCGGCGACGAGGTCGAGCTGCTGGAGGGTCGCCTGGCGCAGGTGGGAGCCGGCCGCCCGGCCTGCGGGCGAGAAGTCGTCGAGCTCCTCGTCGTGCCCGGGGATGCCGAAGGTCGTCGCGGCGATGGGGCTGAGGGCGACCATGGCGTCGAAGTAGGAGTCGGCGATCGCGTCAACCGCTGTGGGCCGGCGGGACGGCTCGGCGGGCGGGACTGACGGATCGGGGCTGTCGATCGTCTCGGTCACGTCGTGAACGTATCGCAGCTCACCGACACCCGGCACGAGGGCTGCGCGGGCTCGCGCACCCAGGAGGTCGGCGGAGTCGAGGTGGAGAGCGGCACCAGCCCGACGGCGGATCGAGCCGGCCACAGCCCCACGGCGGCCCTGAGCCCTGAGGAGCCCAGACCGCTTGTTGCTCGCGAACGGCCCGAGCCGGGGGTCGCGGGGCCTCAAAGGGGCACAGGCGGAGCAACCAGCGGTCTGGGCGCGGGTGGCCCTAGACGACCGGGTGCCCGTATGCCGCTGCCAGCGCCTCGAGGTCGGGCACCCCGAAGCGCTCGATCGCCGCCCGGAAGCGGCGGGCCTGCGTCGGTGCCCGCCGCTCGAGCCCCGCCGCGAACCGCTGGGGGTCGTTGAGCTGGGGGGTCTTGGAGTGGAACCGGTCGGCGTAGCAGAGGATCTCGGCCTCGACCGTGCGCGGGAGGTAGTCGCGATGGGGCAGCATCCACGCGCTCACGCCGTCCTCGCCGACGATCTCGGCGCGGCTGAGCCCCATGAGCACGTGGGTCTCCACCGCCTGCCACAGCGGCTCGGGGAGACCCTCGTCGGCCAGCAGGCGCGCCCCGACGAGCGCGTGCAGCGGGTAGGACCGCGGGCTCGGGATGCTGCCGTCCTCGAGGTAGAGCACGTAGGTGCCGATGTCGTGCAGCAGACAGGCCGCCCGCAGGAGGGTGCGGTCCACCGGCTCCTCGACCCGTCCGGCACACCAGTCGGCGATGTCGGCGACGACGTGCCCGTGGGTGAGCACGAGGTCGAGCACCTGCTCGCTGGGCGCATAGCGCGTATGGAGTGCCCGCACCGCCGCGTCGTCGGGCACGGGCACTGCACCGGTCACGTTCTCGCCTGCTGGGTGGAAAGCGTTGTCACTCAGCGAGCCTGGCTGGTGCTGCTCATGTTGAAGTCGGCGACGCGCGCCGGTGGCATGACCGCTCGCGTGAAGTAGTCGCCCCACTCGCGCGGGTAGCACCGCTCGCTCGCGCCGACCTCGGTGATCCGGCCGAGCACGTCGAGCGGCGACTCGTTCCACCGGAAGTTCGTCACCGCGCCGACCACCTCACCGTCCTCGACGAGGTAGACCCCGTCACGGGTCAGGCCGGTCTGCAGGAGGGTCTGCGGGTCGACCGTGCGGATGTACCACATCGTCGTCAGGAGCAGCCCGTGCGAGGTCGCGGCCACGAGGTCGTCGAGTGACGCGGTGGCGTCCGGCTGCTCGAGCACGAGGTTGTCGGTGGCGAGGCCCATGGGGGTCTGGTGCCCGGCGGCCGCCGACCGGGCGGCATACGCGCGGCTGCCGGCCAGCGAGGTGAGGACGCCCCCGCGGAGCCAGTCGTGGCGACCGAGCGCGAGGCCGTTGTCGAAGACCGACTCCGAGCCGGTGGAGGCCGGGACGACCGCAAAGGGGGCGGCCTCGATGCCGCGGTGGTGCGGATCGGCGTACAGGTCGAGGGGCAGGCGCGCGAGGCGGTCGCCGACGCGCGAGCCACCACCCTTGCGGGAGAAGGCGGACCGGCCCTCGTCGGCCGCCCTGGCCTCGGCCTCCCAGACGGCGTAGACCAGCAGGTCGGCGATGCACGTCGGCGGCATCACCGTCTCGTAGCGGCCGGCGGGCAGGTCGACGGTGCGCCCGGCCCAGCCCAGCCGCTTGGCCAGCTCGGCGTCGGCGCCGAGGACGTCGGCCTCCGAGGGGTCGCGCAGGCTGAAGCCGAGATAGCTCGAGGCCGACCAGTCGCAGTTCTTGGCGTTCATCTCGAGCCGGCCGGTCGGCTGCACGTGGCGTAGCCGCAGACCGGTCGACGTGCCGAGGTAGGTGGTGTCGACGACCTGCTCGGCGAAGCCGAAGTGCTGCCGGTCGGCACCGCCGGTGCGGAAGACCTCACCGAGGTCGCGGGCCACGCCGTCGAAGGCGCCGATGCTCGTCGGCTCGGGCGCGAGGGCGAAGTCGGAGCCGGTCCCCGCCTCGACCGGGGTCACCAGCGG
>JALYVC010000192.1 GCA_030853445.1 Actinomycetota bacterium
TCGCTGGTCTGCGGCGCGGCGGCGGGGGGGACGTCGCCGCCGCGGACCTCGCCCTGCGCATCGACGCCGCCCAGCTCCTGGTCACCGTCGGTCTGGTGGCCGGCGCCCGAAGGGCCGTGGCCACGGCCCTCGCCGAGCTCGACGACGACGTGGTGTCGGGGGCGCTGCCCCTGCTGCAGCCGATCATCTTCACCACCGTCACCCGGTCGGCGCTGCGCGAGCACAAGGAGCTGCTGGGGCAGCTGCGCGACGAGATCACCCGCCTGAGACCCAGTTCCGAGGCGGTAGAGGAGGTGCAGCTGCGCCGGGTCACCGCGCGCGGGGTCGTCACCGTCGCCGGTCTCGGGGTCGCGGGCTACTTCATCCTCACCCAGCTGGCCAAGGTCGATGTCGGCCAGGTCGTCGGGCAGGCCCGGTGGGGGTGGGCGCTCGCGACGGTCGTCTTCTCGGCGCTCACCTTCGTGGGTGCCTCGACGGTGCTGGCGGGAGCCGTGACGACACGGCTGCGTTTCCTGCGCACGTACATGACCCAGCTGTCGGTGGCGTTCAGCGGGCTGGTCGCCCCCGCGGTGATCGGCAACCTCGCGCTCAACACCAGGTACCTCCAGCGCTCCGGGGTCCCACCGGCGGTCGCGGCGGCGAGCGTCGGGCTGGCCCAGGTCGCCCAGTTCTGCTCGTACGTCGTCCTGCTGCTCGTGTCAGGTGTCCTCGCGGGCACCGGTCCCCGCGCCTCCTTCACCCCGCCGCCGGGGGTCGTCGCCGCCATCCCGGTCGTCGTGCTCATCATCCTCGGGCTGGTCGCCGTGCCCCAGATCAGGTCGGCTGTCACCACCCGGCTGCTGCCGCAGGTGCGGGCCGTGGTGCCGCAGGTGCTCGGCGTCCTGCAGCATCCGCACAAGCTGGTCCAGCTGCTCGGTGGGGCCCTGCTGCTCGACATCTCCTTCGTCTCGAGCCTGGTCTGTGCGACCCGGGCCTTCGGTGCCGAGCCACCCGTCGCCGCCGTGGCCGTGGTCTACTTCGCCGGCGCCATCATCGGCTCGGCCGTGCCGACGCCCGGTGGCCTCGGTGGCATCGAGGCGGCACTGTCGGCGGGGCTCATCGCCGTCGGCGTCGACAGTGGCACGGCCGTCTCGTCCGTACTGCTCTACCGGCTGGCGACCTACTGGCTGCCCATCCCCTTCGGGTGGCTGTCCCTGAACCGGCTGACCAGGATGCAGGCGATCTGAGGCATGCGGGCTTCTGCCCGCGACGGTCAGACCGGTGAGCCTTCCGCGGCCGGCCCCTCGACGTTGACGGTGGGCACGCCCGAGCCGCAGCGCACGACGACCGCACGCGAGGTGCTGTCGCCCGGGTTCGACTCGCGGTGCACCGCGCCCGCCGGCACGTGGAGGAAGTCGCCCGCGCGCGCCTCGACGACGTGGCTCCCGGCGGGGCCGGACTCGAGCCGGAAGGTGCCCGAGACGATGTAGAGCGTGGTCTCGTGCTCGCCGTGGTGGTGCCATCCGGTCACCGCCCCGGCCTGCGTGTCGACCGTGCCCGACCACATCCCCCCGGTGGCGAGGGCGACCTCGCGCGACATCCCCGGGGTGGGGTCGGCGGGGGAGAGGCCGTTCGCCGCCACCAGCTCGCAGGGGCGAGCGGGGTCCCGTCGCCCCGAGGAGTCGGAGGTCTGCGGTGTCGCTGTCGGCTCGTCGTGCGGTGCGGCGTGGGTCCGGTTCTCGTCAGGCGGGGTCATGCCCCCATCCAACACCCCGGGTGGCCGCTCAGCTCGAGGACGTCGTGCTCGAGGGGCTCGGCCCGGGGTCGCCGGCCGGCAGCGGCACCAGACGCGCGGGCGTCGTCGTCCCGGGCGCCAGCAGGCTGCTGAGCTGCTCGGCCCGGACCGGTGCGGTCGTCACCTCCCCGACGGGGGGCACCGGAACGTTAGCGGGCGCGCCGTCCTCCTGCACGAAGCGCACCCGGTCGACCCCGATGACCGAGGTCGCAGTGAGCACGATCTGGCCGATGGCGACGGGGAACCGCACCGGAGTGGGGTCCTGCACCGGTGCCTGCAGCTCGACGGTCGCCGTGCCGCCGTCGATCGAGCGCAGGGTGAGGGTGGAACCGGGAGCGAGGTCGGTCAGCAGGCCCTTCCCGCGCTGACGCTCGTTGGGTCCGAGGGCCAGTCGCTGCAGCAGCTCCTGCACGAGGGGTCGCAGGGGGGCGACTCCGACCTCGACCAACAGGGGCACGAGGTGCTGCTGGCTGTCGACGAGGTAGACGGTGCCTCGGGTGGATGGTGACGCACCCTCCGTCGCCGTCGGTGTCGCGGTGGTGGTGACCAGGCCGTAGGGCACCTCGTCGGCCGGCACCGACGTCGCCACCCCACCCGTCGGCAGGCTGCACGCGCCGAGCAGCACGAGCAGCACGAGCACGAGCGACACGACGAGCACCCCCGGTCGGGCGCGGTGGTTCGCACGGCTCACGAGGTGACCGACCGCTCGCCCCGGGAGCGGAGGCTGCGCCACGCCGGTGCGGTGGGTGCGAGCGGGAGCTCGACACAGAAACGGGCGCCGGGGAAGGCGTCCTCGCACCAGACGCGCCCCCGGTGGGCCAGAGCGGTCTCAGCGACGATGCTCAGTCCCAGCCCGCTGCCGGGGAGGCTCCCGCGTGACCCGCCGCGTACGAACCGCTCGAAGATGTGCTCACGCTCGCTCTCCGGCACCCCAGGTCCCGCGTCGGTGACCTCGATGCGCACCCGGTCGCGGACCCGGCGCACCCGTACGTCGCGCACCCCGCCGCCGTGACGGTCGGCGTTGTCGAGCAGGTTGACCAGGGCCCGCGAGAGCTGGTGCTTGTCGGCCTCGACGACACCGACCGGCCCGGACCCGGCACCGGGCACCGACATCAGGGCTGGGTCGCGGTGACTGGCGACGAGGGTCTCGCGAACCAGCTCGGAGACCTCCACCGGGGCCAGCAGCTGGCCACGCACGCCGGCGTCGAGCCGCCCGAGCTCGAGCAGGTCCTCGAGGGTCCGCTGGAAGCGGTCGAGCTCGGTGCTGACGAGGTCGACCGCCCGACGGGTGCGCTCGGGCAGCTCGTCGCGGCGGCGGCGGATGACGTCGACGCTGGCCACGAGCGTCGTGAGCGGTGAGCGCAGCTCGTGCCCGACGTCGGCGGCGAACCGGGCGGCGCGCTGGATCCGCTCGTCGAGGGCCAGGACCATCTCGTTGAAGGAGCCCACGATCGTCGCAAGATCGGGGTCCGACGTCGGGGGCAGCCGGGTCTGCAGGCCGCCGGCCCCGATGCGGGCGGCGGCGACGGCCACGTCGTCGAGCGGCGCCATGACCCGCCCGGCCGCGACGCGGCCCACCACCGCACCGACGCCGGTGCCGAAGAGGGCGAAGGCGAGCAGCACCACCTGGAGGGTCGACAGGGTCGAGGCGAGCTCGCTGGCGTGCGCGAGCTCGTAGAACTGCGCGTCGGCGCGCCCCAGTGGCACCCCGATGACGATGACCGGCTGGCCACCGGGCTCGGCCCAGGCGTAGGTCACCGACCCACCGTCGACCCCCGCGAGCACCGACGCCGGTAGCGACTGGGGACCCTGCTCGAGCGAGGTGGAGAACCAGCGCCCCCCCCGGTGGACGATGAGGTCGGAGTCGGACGGCGCACCCACGGCTCCCAGCACGTCGGGCACGCGGGAGCCCTGGGTCAGCAGACCGTCGGCCACGACGGACGCATCGGCGTAGGCCTGGCGCAGCGCAGAGGTCTGCCGCTGCTCGATGAGGTAGTGGCGGGCCACGAGATAGGTGCCCACCGACAGCAGGGTCGAGACCAGGAGCGCGCCGACGGCGAAGAACAGCGTCACGGTGTCGCGCAGGCCGAGGGGGCGGCGGCGCAGCAGGGAACCGACCCACCCGGGTAGCCGTCGTGCGGTCATCCGGTGTCCAGCCGGTAACCCTGGCCTCGCACCGTCACGACGAGCACCGGCGCGGCGGGGTCGCGCTCGACCTTGGTGCGCAGGCGACGCACGTGCACGTCGACGATGCGCTCGTCACCGAAGTAGTCGCGGTCCCAGACCCGCTCCAGCAGGGAGCGTCTCGACAGCACCCGTCCCGACGACGAGGCCAGCTCGACGAGCAGTCGGAACTCGGTGAGGGTGAGGCCGAGCTCGTCACCCCCGCGACGCACGACCCCCGCGCCGATGTCGAGCACCAGCGGACCGTCGCTGGAGAGGACCAGGACGTCGCCGGTCACGTCTCGAGGCTCACCCCCCGGGGCCGGCGCCCGGCGCCTCATCGCGCGCAGCCTGGCCCCGATCTCCGCCACCTGGAAGGGCTTGGTGACGTAGTCGTCGGCGCCGGCCTCGAGGGCGGCGATGATGTCGTCGGTGTCGGAGCGGGCGCTGACGACGATGATCGGCGCCTGGCTGAAGGGGCGCACCTCGCGGATGAAGGCGAGCCCGTCCATCCCCCCGAGCGTGAGGTCGACCAGCATGAGGTCGGGAGGCGTCCTGCCCACCTGCACGAGGGCCGACTCGGCGCTGGCCGCCTCGATGACGTCGTAGCCCTCGTCCTCCATCGCCAGCCCCAGGGCAGCACGGATCCCGTCGTCGTCCTCGAGCACCAGGAGAGTCACCACAGGGCCCATCCTGCCAGCGCACCCCGTCTCCACGCGCCCGACAGCAGGGTGGCGAGTGGCGGACCGGCAGGTTGTCACACAACTGCAAAGGCTTCGCCCGCCCGCCTCAACATCGCTGGGACAGGGTGGGGGTGTGGCCGTTCCGGCCACGGTGGAGTGGGACGAGAGCCGGTCGCGTCCGACACGGGGGAGGTTCGTGATGTCAGCACTGGTGGGGAGTGGAGCGAGAGCGCGCACCCGCGTATCGGCCACCCGGCGTCATCACGAGCTCGTCGGCCTGAGCGTCGTCGACGACGGTGAGGGCACCGTGACCGTGACCCTCGACGGGGCGCACCTGGCTCAGGGTCTGGTCGAGCTGCGGCGCTGCGCCCTCCACGTCCTCCCGGGCGGCACCGACACCCTACGGATCGACCTGCGGGGGGTCGACCACCTCTCTTCCGTCTGCGTCGCCACGTTGCTGCGGGTCAAGCGGGTGTGCGTCGCCCGACGGATCCACCTCGTGCTCGACCGACCGACGGGCCGTGGGCAGTCTCTGCTCGTGCGCACCGGACTGCGTGACGTGCTCGAGGCAGGGGTCGTGCCATGAGGTCTGCCGCCTTCCCGGTCGACACCCTCCCGCCCAGGATCTCGTCGTGGGTGGGCCAGGCGGGGTTCGCTCTCGCGATGAGTGAGGGACACCGCGGGACCGTGCGGCTCGTGCCCGGGGCGCGCCGAGTCGGCCTCGTGGTGGCCCACGAGACCGGGCCGGGATCGCCGGTGGCGGACGACCTGGCGGTGAGGGTCCCGTCGGCGGCGACCACGGTCTGGGCGCACGACTACGGGTTGGTCGTCGTGCGGGTGAGCTTCGCACCCCCGGCCCTGCTCGTGCCTGCGGATGCAGCCGCGCCTGTGACCATGGTGCCGCAGGTGCCCGGAGAACCGGGTGAGGTGCACCTCGCACCGGGGGACCGGCTCGTGGTGCTCACGGCGACCGCCTTCGACCAGGCGCCGCAGGTCGTCGCCCGGCTTGTGCGGGGTGACGACCTCCCGCCCGGGGAGCGCCATCGCGTCGACGACCTGCGGTCGCTGTCCGACACGGCGCTGCTGCGGCGGCTCCTGCGTCACGCCCCCTCGGCCGCGGGCGTCGTGATCAGGCGCACGTCCGCCCCACCGTCTCCCAGCTCCGTCCCCCTGCTCCACCCCACTGACCGGAGGTTCCGATGACCACGACCACCAGCCGGGTCACCCGGACCGACCGCTCCTTCGTCATCACGGGCAACCAGAGCACGGCCTTCCTGGCCGAGGTCCGGCTGCAGTGGGTGCTCGCCACGAGCCAGTACGACGACGCCCTGGCCAACGGTGACGACGCAGGCCAGGCGGAGGCTGGTGCGCGGCTCGACGAGCTGCGCGAGCTCCTGTGGCGCCACGACCTGTCCGTCGACATCCTGCGGCTGGGCTCGCCGCTCTGATCCCTGCCGCAGGCTCATCCAGCGTCCCGACAACGGCGTCGGACCGACCGGCCCCCCGGGCCCTGTGCCCAGGGGGTCAGTCCGTGTGTGGAGCGGGCCCGAGCCCGTAGCCAACCGCCCCGGTACCATCGGCGTCCACGAGGCATGACCACGTTGACGGTCCGCGCCGTGCGCGACCCGGGGGGAGGGGGGATGGCGCTGCGCGGCGTCGGTAGCGACGCGCTGGTCGAGTCGCAGGTGCGCGAGGTCTTCGACGCCCACTACGGTCGTCTCGCCGGCTGGACGACCCGACTGGTCGGTGACCCCGACCTCGCCCACGACCTGGCGACCGAGGCCTTCGTGCGGCTCCTCGCGCACTGGGATGAGGTCGACGACCCCCGCCCCTGGCTCTATGCCGTGACGGCCAACCTGGTGCGCGACACCTGGCGCAAGCGCGGGCGGGAACGGGTCGCCTACGAGAAGGTCGGGATCGCCCAGGAGAGTGCGCCCCCCACCGACCTCGCGTCGCGCACGAGCGTGCGTGACGCGGTGCTCCGGCTCCCCGACCGCCTGCGCGTCACCGTCCTGCTGCACTACTTCGCCGACCTGTCGGTGGCTCAGGTGGCCGCCCAGCTCGGCAAGTCCGAGGGATCGGTCAAGCGTGACCTGTTCGACGCGCGCAAGCGTATGGAACCGATGCTGGAAGGTGTCCGATGAGCGGGGACGACCACCTGGTCCCGCCGGGTCGGGACCCCGAGGACGCCGACCCCGTGGCCGACTTCTTCGCCACCGAGCGCGAGCAGGTGCGCCCGCTGTCGGACGGCGACGTGCGCTGGCAGCGGATCACCCGTGAGCACCGCACCCGGGGTGGCTCCTGGCGCCGGTATGCGGCGGCCGCGGCGGCTGTTGTCGTCGTCGGCGCAGGGGTCGGGCTCGTCACCTCGCTGCGGCACCAGTCGGCCGTCCCGGCCTCGCAGCCGGCCGTGACCCGCACCGTC
Source organism: Actinomycetota bacterium (assembly GCA_030853445.1). GTDB lineage: Bacteria > Actinomycetota > Actinomycetes > Actinomycetales > Dermatophilaceae > Lapillicoccus. The sequence goes on from JALYVC010000192.1 coordinate 7,046, forward strand.
TACGTGCCGGCCCCGGCCACGTCGTCGACCCGGGTGCTCCCACCGGCTCCGGCCCCCGCACCCCCCACCACGGCCACCGCCCCGTCGACCACCGGCACCGCGGTGCCCTCGAGGCGACTTCCGGACGACTTCACCGTGCTCTCGCTGACGACGGTCGCCAGCGGCAGGATGTTCGTCCTCGGGTCGGCCTCGTGCGGCGGGCAGCCCTGCACCCTGCTGGCGACCTCGAGCGGCTCGGGGGCCACGTGGAGCCTGCGGGGTCGGGTGCCCGGTGTGCGCGCGGCTGCGCGAGTGTCGGCGGCGGCCTCCCCGGCCGACCCTGCCGCGGTCGGCTCCGGCTCGGGGGTCACCGACGTGCGGTTCGCCAGCGACACGGTCGGCTGGGTGTTCGGGCGCACGGTCCTGCGCACCGCCGACGGCGGCCGCAGCTGGGCCCCGTACGCCCATGGCGGGAGGGGGCCGGTGCTCGCCCTGGAGACCGACGGGAGCGACGTCGTGCTCGCTGCCGCGGCCTCCTGCACGGCACCCTCCTGCACCGGAGCGGTCAGCGTGTCGCGGGCGGCGGTCGAAGCCTCGGCGGCCACGGTCGTCGGGTCGCCGCTGCTGCTCGGCCAGGGATACCTCGGTCTCGACATCGCGTGGCGTCAGCAGACCGCGGTGGTCTCGGTGCGCGCGGGGAGCCAGGACCCACCGGCGAGCGCCGTGCGGGGGTCGGCCGTCACCGCCCTGGCCCAGCCCGACTGCGCTAACGCCTCGCGGGCGAGCACGGTCGCGGCGCCGGCCGACGGGTCGGGTCTCGTCCTGCTGTGTGGC
>JALYVC010000334.1 GCA_030853445.1 Actinomycetota bacterium
TCGCTGGGCCCGGTCTTCGCCAACCTCGTCCTCGCCGACGAGATCAACCGCGCGCCGGCCAAGGTGCAGAGCGCGCTGCTCGAGGTCATGCAAGAACGCCAGGTCACCATCGGCCGGCAGAGCTACCCCGCCCCGAACCCGTTCCTCGTGATGGCCACGCAGAACCCCATCGAGTCCGAGGGCACCTACCAGCTGCCCGAGGCGCAGGTGGACCGCTTCATGCTCAAGGTCCTCATCGGATATCCCTCCGCCGCAGAGGAGTTCGTTGTCGTCGAGCGAATGATCGGCGCACTCGCGGCGACCCAGCAGGTGCTGGACGCCGACGCGTTGCGGATATACCAGCGGCAGGCCGACGCGGTCTACGTCGACCCTGCGGTGATCGAGTATGCCGTCCAGCTCGCGACTGCTACCCGCAGCCCTGCCTCGGTCGGCAGGCCCGAGCTCGTGAAGTACCTCACCTACGGTGCCAGCCCGCGCGCCTCGATCAACATGGTGCTCGCGGCCCGGGCGCTCGCCTTCTTGCGTGGTCGGGACTACGCGCTCGCGACCGACGTGCGCGACCTGGCCCGCGACGTGCTTCGGCACCGAATCGTGCTGTCCTACGAGGCGCTCGCTGAGGACCTCAGCCCTGACGACCTGCTCAGCCCGATCCTCGACGCCGTCGCCGTCCCGGCCGTCCCCTTGAGGGAGCGGCCCCGCTCGCCCACCACCCCGGGTGCCACTGGAAGCTCGCCGTGGACCAGACCGCATCGCTGACCCCCCAGCGGCTGCTCAGCCGCATGGAGTGGCGCGTCGTCAGGCTGCTCGACGGCCGGCTCCAGGGCGACTACCGCACGCTGTTCCGCGGCTCGGGAATCGACTTCACCGACCTGCGTGAGTACGAGCCGGGGGACGACCTGCGTCACATCGAGTGGAACGTCACTGCCCGGATGGACACCGCCTACGTGCGCGAGTTCGTCGAGGACCGCGAGCTGACGGCTTGGTTGCTGCTGGACCACTCGGCGTCGATGGGTTTCGGTCCGGTCGACCGACAGAAGGACCTCGTGCTTGCCGAGATCGCCACCACGCTCGCGCTGGTGCTGACCCGGGGCGGCAACCGGGTCGGCGTCGTCCTGATGGGTGAGGACGGTTCGGCCAAGCACGAGGTGATCCCGCCGGCTTCGGGTCGCAACCAGGTCCTGCGGATCGCGCGAAGCCTGCTGGACCGGCGAGCAGCCGCGCGGGAGGCGGTTTCGAAGGCGAAGCCCGGTGGGTCCGTTACCGACCTGAGCGTCCTCTTCACGGCGGCCTCCGGTCTGGCCCGGCGCCGCTCGCTCGTCGTCGTCGTATCCGACTTCATCAGTGGCCCCGGCTGGGTCAAACCGTTGGGGCAGCTGGCTCGTCGACACGAAGTCGTTGCGCTGCAGGTGAGCGACCCACGCGAGTTCGAGCTGCCGAGCGCCGGCATGATCTACGTCGAGGACGCCGAGACTGGTGAGCAGATCTTCGTCGACACCGATGACCCCGGGTTCCGCGCCCGGCTGCGGGAGGCGGCCGACGCCAGACAGGCAGAACTGCTCGAGCTGACCCGGTCTGCGGGGGTCGACCTGCATGAGATCAGCACCGATGAGGACCTCGTCCGCGCATTGATGCGGGTGTCTGCCCTGCGCCGCCGGAGGCGCCGATGACGCTCACCTGGCCCTGGGCCCTGCTCGGTCTGCTGGCCCTCCCGCTCGTGCTGCTGGCATACCGGAGGCTGTTGCGCCGTCAAGCCGCCCGCCGAGCCGAGCTCGCCCTGCGAGGACTGGTAGTGGCCCGGCCCACCCGACGCGACCGGCTGCGCCACCTGGCTCCCGCCCTGCTGCTCACCGCGCTCGCGGTGATGTTGTTCGCCATGAGCCGCCCCGTCGCCGCCGTGGCCGAACCCGCCCGGGAGGGGACCGTGGTCCTCGCCTTCGACGTGTCGACGAGCATGGGCGCCAAGGACGTCCAGCCCACCCGGCTGGACGCCGCCAAGGCCGCGGCCAAGGTGTTCATCGACAAACAGCCCCCGACGATCAAGCTGGGCGTCGTGGCGTTCGGCGGCAACGGGGTGATCGCGCAGCAGCCGACGACCGACAAGGCACAGGTGCTGGCAGCCGTGGGCCGCCTCCAACCGTCGGGGGAGACGTCGCTCGGCCGCGGCATCCTCACCTCGCTCAGCGCCATCGCCGGCAAGCCGATCGTCAGCAGCGGTGACGGCGAGAACGTCGCGGGCTCGGAGACACCCATCGGCTACTACCCCGGTACGGCCGTGGTGCTGCTCACCGACGGGGAGAACACGAGCGGACCCGACCCGGCCGCGCTCGCCGACCTTGCCTCCTCCGCGGGAGTGAAGATCTTCCCGATCGGGCTGGGGAGC
>JALYVC010000336.1 GCA_030853445.1 Actinomycetota bacterium
GTCGGGGGGGCAGCAGCCGTCATCGCGGCCGGCTGCGGCGCCCGCCTCGGCGTCGAGCGCGTGCTCGCCGAGCCGCTGATGCAGTGCCTCGGCCGGGTCTCCTACTCGTGGTACCTCTGGCACTGGCCCATGCTCGTCATCGCGCCCTACGCCGTCGGCCGGGCCCTCGGCAGCTGGGAGCGGGGCGCGGTCGTCTGGCTCTCGCTCGTCGTGGCCGTCGCCTCCTTCGCGTGGGTCGAGCAACCCGTGCGCACCCTGACCTGGCCCACCTGGCAGTGGGTCGGCAGCGGCGGGCTCATCGTGGCCACCGTCACCGCCTGCTCGCTCGGTATCGCCGTCCTCGCCCCCAGCACCATCGGCACGGGAGCCGCGACGACGCTCGCGAGCGTCGCAGGACCCCGAACGGGGGGGTCGGCGAAGGGTGCCAACGCGGCAGCACCGAGCATCAGCGCCCTCGTGGCGCGCACGGTCGCGGCCTCGGTCGACACCCGCGCCGTCCCGTCGAACCTGACGCCGTCCCCACAGGACGCGGCGGCGTCCCTGCCCCCCACCTCGACCAACGGGTGCCACGCAGGCTTTACCGCGGTCAGCCAGGGCGACTGCGTGTACGGCGACCCGCGGGCCACCGACACCGTCGTGCTCTTCGGCGACTCCCATGCCGAGCAGTGGCTGCCCGCCCTCGACATCGCCGCGAAGCAGAAACACCTCCGGGTGGTCAGCTGGACGAAGGCGGCCTGCCCGGCCGCTCGGCTCACGGTGCGCAACCCGTCACTCAACCGCACCTACACCGAGTGCGACACGTGGCGCAGCACCACCATCGCCCGCATCGGGGCCATGCGCCCGACGCTGGTCCTGATGTCGCAGTCGGAGAACGTCGCCTCGTCGGCGGTGTCACCGGCCCAGTTCGCCGCGGCGACGGTGCAGACCCTGACGGACCTGACCACGGCCGGCGCACGCCGAGTGGCGTTCATGCAGGACATCCCGACCCCGGGCACCGACCTGCCAGGCTGCATCGCCACCCACCTCGACGACGCTCGGGCCTGCACCTACGACCGGTCCACGGCCTACCGCTACCCGGCCCGGCACGCCGCCATGGCACCGGCGCTCAAGGCTGCCCGCGTCAGCACCCTCGACCCCGCCGCCTGGTTCTGCGGGCCCGACCGGTGCCCCTCGGTGGTCGGCAACGTGCTGGTCTACCGCAACGAGTCGCACATGACCGTCCCCTACAGCCGCTGGCTGGCCCCGGCCATCGCCGCCGTCCTCCCCACGAAGGCCTGACCCGATGTTCATCGCGATCCTGCAGCTGCGCGCTGCCGTCCTCGACCACGGCCACCTCTACCTCTTCATCTTCTACGTCGCCCTGACGTGGCTGGTGTGGCTGGTGAAGGTCGGCCTGGCCAGCCGCTACCGCCCCTGGACCGAGCCCTACGAGGCGAGCACGAGCGTGGTCATCCCCGTCGTCGACGAGCCGCTCGACCTCTTCCGCGACGTGCTGGCGCGCATCGTCGAGCAGCAGCCCACGCAGACGCTCGTCGTCATCAACGGGCCCCGCAACCCGCAGCTCGAGGCGGTGTGCGCCGAGTTCGCGCCCGCCGTCGCGTGGACCTGGACTCCCGTCGCGGGCAAGCGCAACGCCGTGCGCGTCGGGGTGGAGCACAGCGTGGGCGACATCGTGCTGCTGGTCGACAGCGACACGGTCTGGACCCCCGGCACGCTCGACGAGCTGCTCAAGCCCTTCGCGGACGAGCGCGTCGGCGGCGCCACCACCCGCCAGCGCATCCTCGGCGCGGAGCGCTCGTTCTACACCCGCTGGGCCGACTGGATGGAGAACACCCGGGCGCAGTACTCCATGCCGGCCCAGAGCGTGCTCGGCTCGGTCGGCTGCCTGCCCGGCCGCACCATCGCCTTCCGCCGCAGCATCCTCGTCGATGTGATGGAGGACTTCATGACGGCCCGATTCCTCGGGGTCTTCCTCGAGGTCTCCGACGACCGGACGCTCACGAACCTCACGCTCAAGAAGGGCTTCCGGACCGTCTACCAGTCGACGAGCCTGTGCTACACCGACGCCCCCCTGCAGCTGCGCAAGCTGCTCAAGCAGCAGCTGCGGTGGTCGCGCGGCAGCCAGTACAACACCATGCGCATGCTGCCCTGGATGCTGCGCCACACCCCGGTGCTGGCCTTCTTCTTCCTGAGCGACATCGTCATGCCGATCCTGCTCTTCACGATCGTCATCGCCTGGGTGCTGCGCCGTCAGCAGGGCACCGACGTCAACCTCTACATCGGGCTGCTGCAGGCCGAGGGCCGACCCTGGATGCTGCCCGCGATCGTCACGATCACGGTGCTGCTCTCGGCCCTGTCGATGACCGTGCGGCAGCTGCGTCACATCGAGGAGCGTCCGGTCGACCTGTTCTGGATGCCCGTCTACATCCTCTTCAGCACGCTGTTCCTCATGCCGATCAGGGCCTACGGGTTCCTGCGTCTCGGCCACGTCGGTGGCTGGGGCACGCGCACCGCGGCCTACAGCGCCGACCAGGGGCTCGACGCCCCCGCCGCCACCTCGTCCACCGGCTCCCTCACCACCCGTGCCCCACGCAGCCTCCCCCCACTGGTCAGCGGCGACCCGCGGGCGCTCGTCCCCTACCTGCTGATCACCGCTCTCGTCCCCCTCGGAGTTCTCTATGACACCTTCATCCACTGACCCCATGCCCGACGCGACCCCCTCCACCCCCCCCACCCCCGGGCCGTCGTCGTTCATCCCCGCGCCCGCGAGTCCGTCTCCTGGCATCATCACGGTCAGCAAGCTCAACATCGCGCTGCTGACCCTCGCGATCCTCTCCATCGGCGGAGCGCTCTACCTCTCGCCGCTGCCCAAGGCGGTCGAGTCGGGGGTCAAGGGCGTCTCCGAGGCTGCCGGGATCGTCGGCTCGGGCCTGCCCGCCCCCTCGGCCACCTCGGCCTCCGGCTCGTCGGGCCGCGCAGGCGCCTCCGGGGCCTCGCCTCGCGGGTCCTCGGCGACGACGACCGCTACGGGCTCTCGCTCGTGGGGGAAAGGTGGGGGGTCGACCAACAGGGTGCTGGCCGGCACCGGTGCCTCGAGCCTCTCCGGTCGGGTGAACGCCATCTACCGCCCCGGCGTCACCTCCCGCTCGACGCCGACGGTCCCGACGACGTCGCGGACCTCGAGCTGGACGACGGCGCCGCGCACCCCCGTCACGACGAAGACCGTCACGGCCTCGACGAGCCCGACCACCCCCGCGGCGGTCACCCCCCTGCGCACCAAGTGCTGGCAGTTCACCTGGCAGCAGGACGCGCAGGCGGTCTACGTCTCCAACCTCTCCGACCCCTACGGCCTCGACGGTGCCCCCGGGCCCTACGACAGCGACGGCATCGCCTGCTCGGACCTCCCGGTCGACCCGGCCCGCGCGGCGTCGATGCCGGTCGGTCAGTACGTACCCCGGGCCGCCTCGGCCGCCACCAAGGCGGCCATCGTCGGGTCGCAGAGCTCGTTCTACGGCTTCACCGAGGACGGGCTCCCTGCCGACACCTCGAAGTTCGACGCCCTGGAGGCCTCGGCCGGCAAGGCTCCCAGCTCCGTCGGGTGGTACCAGACGTTCGACGACTCCTACCGCGGTGACCTCGTCGGCCAGTCGTGGTCGCGGGGGGCTCTCCCCGTCTTCACCTGGATGCCGACGGCCACCGGCGCCAACCACGTCAGCCTCAGCTCGGTCATCTCGGGCGCCCAGGACGCCTACCTGCGCAAGTTCGCCGGCGACATCGTGCGCACCAACCTCCCGGTCGTCATCCGCTACGGCCACGAGATGAACGGCAGCTGGTACGGCTGGTCGTCGGGGCGTACCGACTACAACAACAGTGCGGAGAAGTACAAGCAGGCCTGGATCCACGTGTGGTCGGTCTTCCAGGAGGTCGGCGCCAACGACGACGCCATCTGGCTGTGGTCTCCCAGCCGGGTCGACGACCTCCACCCGTCGTCGACCAACGGCATCACGGCCATGGCCGACTCCTACCCCGGCGACGCCTACGTCGACTGGGTCGGCGCCTCGGTCTACCTGCGCCACGCGAGCACCGGCTCGACGTACGACGCGACCTTCGGCAGGACGGTGGCGGCCCTCGAGGCCGTGAGCACCAAGCCCCTCTTCTTCGCCGAGATCGGCGCCATCGAGACCGACGGCGGGACGGACGTGCCGCAGCTGAAAGCGGACTTCATCCACAACACCCTGTCGGCGTTCGCCTCGGATGCACGCATCGTCGGGTTCCTGTGGAACAACAACATCTCGACTCAGCTGGTCAACGGAGTGGAGGTCACCAACGACTGGCGCTTCAACGCCAACGCAGCCGCCGCGAAGCAGTTCGTCACCGACGTGGCCGCCCGCCGGTTCCGCACCGGCATGGTCGCCCTCGACCAGTGACCCCCCACCCCCTGCCCTGCCCTCTCCCCCACCTCAGGAGGACCACACCATGAAGCTCTCCGTCATCGGCACCGGATACCTCGGTGCCACCCACGCCGCCGCCATGGCCCACATCGGGCACGAGGTCGTGGGTGTCGACGTCGACGCGGCCAAGATCGCGTCACTCACCGCCGGCACCGTGCCCTTCCACGAGCCGGGCCTGCCCGAGCTGCTCGCCTCGAGCCTCGCGTCCGGGCGCCTCACCTTCACGACCGACTTCTCCGCCGTCGCCGACTGCGACGTCCACTTCCTCTGCGTCGGGACCCCCCAGCGCAAGGGCGAGTTCGCCGCCGACCTGACCTACGTCGACGCCGCCGTCACCGCCCTCGTGCCCCACCTGGCCGCAGGTTCGCTCGTGGCAGGCAAGTCGACCGTTCCGGTCGGCACCGCGGCGCGACTGGCCGAGCAGGTCGAGGCCGTCGGCGCCGACCTCGCCTGGAACCCGGAGTTCCTGCGTGAGGGCAAGGCGGTGCAGGACACCTTGCACCCCGACCGCATCGTGCTGGGCGTGACCAGCGAGCGCGCCGAGAAGCAGCTGCGCGACGTCTACGCGATCATGGTCGAGGCCAATACCCCGGTCATCGTCACCGACCTGCCGACGGCCGAGCTGGTCAAGGTGTCGGCCAACTCGTTCCTCGCCACGAAGATCTCCTTCATCAACGCGATCTCCGAGGTCTGCGAGGTCGTGGGCGCCGACGTGACGATGGTCGCCGAGGCCATCGGCCACGACGCGCGCATCGGGCACGCCTTCCTCGGGGCCGGTCTCGGATTCGGCGGAGGCTGCCTGCCCAAGGACATCCGCGCCTTCATGGCCCGGGCCGGAGAGCTCGGGGTCGACCAGGCCCTGACCTTCCTGCGCGAGGTCGACGCGATCAACGTGCGCCGCCGGGCGCGCACCGTCGACCTGGCCCGCGAGATGTGCGGCGGGTCGCTGGCGGGGATGCGGGTCGGGGTGCTCGGGGCCGCCTTCAAGCCCGACTCCGACGACATCCGCGACGCCCCCGCGCTCGACGTCGCCCTCGGCGTGCAGCAAGCGGGCGCCGCAGTGCGGGTCTACGACCCCTACGCGATGGACAACGCGCGGATCGCCTTCCCGACGCTCGCCTACGCCACCTCGGCCATCGACGCCTGTGTCGACGCCGACGTCGTGCTGCACCTCACGGAGTGGCCGGAGTTCCGAGAGATGGAGCCCGCCCGGCTGTCCGAGGTCGTGCGCGGCCGCAACATCGTCGATGCGCGCAACGCCCTCGACCGCGAGCGCTGGACCGAGGCCGGCTGGATCCACCGCGCCCTCGGTCGGCGCAGCATCTAGCCTGCCACCACGACTGCCGTTGTCCGCGCCCCGGTGGGCACGTGCCC
>JALYVC010000361.1 GCA_030853445.1 Actinomycetota bacterium
GGCCCCCGGCGCCCCCGGCGCCGGTGCCGCGGGGATCGTCGGTGCCGAGGTCGTCCTCGTGTCGACCCGCCCGACACCCGGCGCCGGCGACCTGCCGCAGGTCGTCATCGGCCCGCCCCTGCGCCCAGAGCCGGCCCTGCCCGCAGTGACCTGGCAGGACGTGGTGCTCGACGAGGCAGCGGGGCTGGTCACCGTGCCCATCGGCACGCTCCTCGACCTCGGCGCCACGGCCAAGGCCCACGCCGCCGACCTGCTGACCGCCTCGCTCGCCGGGAGGCTGCCGGGTGGCTTCCTGGTCAACCTCGGCGGGGACATCTCCGTCGCCGGCGAGCTGCCCGACGGAGGCTGGGAGGTCGGCGTGGAGGACGCCGAGGGCGTCGTACGGCAGGCCGTCGTGACGACCGGCCAGGGGCTCGCCACCTCGTCGACCCGGCTGCGGACCTGGCGGGTCGGCGGGGTCCAACGCCACCACGTGATCGACCCGCGCACGGGCACCACCGCCCCCACGACGTGGACTCAGGTCACCTGCGCCGCCACGTCGTGCCTGGAGGCCAACGCCGCCAGCACGGCCGCCATCGTGCTCGGCGAGGCAGCACCCGCGTGGCTGGAGACACACGGCATACCGGCTCGTCTCGACGGGATCGACGGGCGACTGCTGACGACCACCGGCTGGCCCGACGTCGACGCCTGAGCGGACTGCCCGCCGCCGGGCCCCTGCCTGGGTGGGAGCCTCACCTCAGCGCCGAACCCGCGGGAGCCCCGAGGACCGGAGCCCGGAACGAGCACGAGGCCCGGTCACCGACCGGGGGTGACCCCGGGTCGAGCGCCCGAACCTCGTTCGTGTGGGGTGAGTGACGGGACTTGAACCCGCGACCACCGCGACCACAACGCGGTGCTCTACCAGCTGAGCTACACCCACCATGACAACCGCCCAGGACGTGGCCCGCGCAGCGTCAAAATCCTACCTGCTCCCGGGGGGTGGTCGTGACCACGAGTCGTGAGGGGCCTCCCCTCCACTGACGGGGGGGCCGACGGGCGGCCGGTACGTCGCCCGGGGACCACGCAGGGCCGGTCCTGGGTGACAATGGCGGGCATGTACCTGGGGAAGCAGCGGCGCGACCGCACCGTGGCGCTCGTGCTGGCGGCGGCACTCGTCGGGGTAGCCGTGCTCGGTCTGCTCGTCACCCTGGCGTCGGCCGGTGCCGGGGCGTCGAGCGTGGACGGCGCTGCCTACGGCCCCTCTGCCCCGCTCACGCCCTCGACCTCGACGGCTGTCGACCCCGTGACACCCTCCTTCGGGTCGGAGGCGTACTCACGCGGGGACCAGCCGCCCCTCGACCCTCAGGACGGCGGCACGGAATACGTTTGGCGCCTCGTCGGCACGCTCGTCGGGGTGGTCCTGCTCTTCGGCTGCGGCATCCTCATCACCCGCGAGCAGCGCCGTCGCGCCGAGGACGACGGGTCGAGCGACGGCCCGGGCGAATGGATTTCGTGACGGCCGAGGTGCTGGTGTAATCTCGACCCTCGTTGCGCCGCTAGCTCAATGGCAGAGCAAGTGACTCTTAATCACTGGGTTCGGGGTTCGAATCCCTGGCGGCGCACCACTCGCGAACGGCGGTCCTTCACCGGGCCGCCGTTCGACGTCCCCGGGCCGCGCGCCCGCCAGACGCCCGCCGCAGGCTGGGTGGCGCGCCGGTTCTTGGTCAAGTCTTTACTCTTCGCCCCTGTTCGCGGGGAGGTGGGCGTGTCATCATAAAAGCGACAAATGGTTCATCCCTCACCCTCACCTCGGAGGCCACCATGTCCGCTTCCTTTCCTGCCCCCACGCAGATCGCCCGCGCCGCTGACGCCGGGCTTGGCAACTTCGTCTGCCCGCTGCGGTCGGCGCGCGGCGGTGGCCTGCGCAAGATCGTCGCAGGCCTTGCCACCAGCGCGCTCGCCGCGGCCGCATGGACCCATCTGACCTGGGACTCCACGCTCGTCGACGGCCTGGTCATCACCCTGGCCCTGGCCGGGCTCGTGGTCGCGGCGCTCGGGCTCGTCGGGCTCATCGGCGCCGATGGTGAGGTCCACCTCTACGAGGACGGCTACATGAAGGTGCGTGGCGGCCGGGAGGACGTCGTGCTCTACGCCACGGCCCACGAGGGCGAGTGGCTGCGAATCAAGGCCCGCACCGCCCTCTACTCCCAGGCCGCCTGAGCCTCGCCACCGCCCCCCGGGGGCTCAGCCGCGCCGACGGCGCAGCAGACCGAGCGCCACGACCAGGGCGACGACGGCCGCGCCGACGGCAACGAGCCGCTCCACCCTCAGACCACCGTCCTGCGTGTGCGTCGCGTCGAGGAACGCGAGCCTGGCGTTCTCGCCCTGTCGGCGGGCCAGGGCCTTGGGCTGGGTCCGTGCCACCAGCTCGTCGACGGTGGCGGCCAGTCGGTCGCGGGTCTGGGCGATCTGGGCCTCGAGCTCGGCCGCGGTGGGCTGGTGCGTCTTCGCGTCCTGCTCGCGCGGGCCGTCAGTCCTGGGCTGGTGGGTGTCGCTCATCCCGGCTTCTCCTGTGGGTGTCTGTCGTTCGGTGCGTGTCGTGCCTGCGCTGGTCGTCCGGAGTCCGGCCGAGGGTCTGGCTGGGTCGACCGAGGGTTGGCTGGTTCTGGCTCTAGAGGCCCAGGTCCTTGCGGAGCTTGGCCACATGCCCCGTTGCCTTGACGTTGTAACGCGCGTCGACGACGACGCCCGACTCGTCGACCACCACGGTCGAGCGGATGACGCCCTGCACCGTCTTGCCGTAGAGCTTCTTCTCACCGAACGCGCCATAGGCCTCGAGCACCTGCTTGTCGGTGTCGGAGAGCAAGGTGATGCTCAGGCCGTCTCGCTCGCGGAACTGGGCCAGCTTCTCCGGCTCGTCGGGGCTGATGCCGACGACCTGGTAGCCCTGGGCCTGCAACGCGTCGAGCGAGTCGCTGAAGTCGCAGGCCTGCGTCGTGCACCCGGGCGTCATGGCCGCCGGGTAGAAGTAGACGATGACCTTGCTCCCCTGCAACGAGGCGAGCGACACCTCACCGCCCTTGTCGTCGGGGAGGGTGAAGGGTGGGGCCTGGTCGCCGGGCTCGAGCGTGGTGGTCACGTGGGGTCTCCTAGGTCGGCGGACAGCTCTCGACCCCAAACCTAGCCGACGGCGACCGATCGATCGTCCGGGACCCGCGAGCCAGCCCGGGCGCGACCCGTAGGCGCCGGAAAACGGTGCGGAAGACGGGACTCGAACCCGCACGCCGAAGCACAGGATCCTAAGTCCTGCGTGTCTACCAGTTCCACCACTCCCGCGAAGGAGACCTCAGCCTAGGCGACGGCTCACCCGACCTGCACCGAGATGGTGTGGTACCCCTGCGCGCCGTTCGGAGCCGGGTCGGCCGGGGCGCTGGGCTGCAGCCCTCCGGCTCCGTCGGTCGCCCGTACGGCGATCTCGTGCTGCCCGGCCGTCGCGTCCCACGTGTAGACCCACTGGCGCCACGCGTCGATCGTCGGCTCCGTCGCCAGCCGGGCGGGCTGCCAGGCGCCGCCGTCGACCTGCACCTCGACCGTGTCGATGCCTCGGTGCTGCGCCCAGGCCACCCCGGCCACGGCGACCTTGCCGGCGCTCACCCGGGCGCCGACGGTGGGCACGTCGATGCGCGATGCGGTCTTGACCGGGCCGAGGGCCGACCACCCACGGGGGGTCCAGTAGCCCTCGTCGGCGGAGAAGCGGGTGACCTTCAGCTCGGTGAGCCACTTCGTCGCCGAGACGTAGCCGTAGAGGCCCGGCACGACCAGCCGCACGGGGAAGCCGTGCTCGAAGGGCAACGGCTCGCCGTTCATCGCCACGGCCAGCAGGGCGTCACGCTCGTCGGTGAGGGCCCCGATGGGCGTGCCTGCGGTGAAGCCGTCGCTGCTGCGCGACAGCACCATGTCCGCGCCCGCCTTCGGCCCGGCCAGGGCGAGCAGCTCGCGCACCGGCCACCCGGTCCACACGGCGTTGCCGACGAGGTCGCCGCCCACCTCGTTGGAGACACAGGTCAGCGTGACGAGCTTCTGCATCATCGGCTTGGTGAGCAGGGTCTTCCAGTCGAGCGTGACCTCCTGCTCGACCTCGCCGACCACCTTGACCTGCCAGGAGGCCGTGTCGAGGTGGGGCACGACGAAGGCGGTGTCGATGCGGTAGAAGTCCGCGTTCGGCACGACGTAGGGCGTCAGGCCCGGCACGTCCAGCGACGCCCGGGCGACGCCTGGTGCGGGCGTCGCCAACGGGGTGGCGGGGGTGGGTAGCTGCACGGCGTCACGGCTGCTGGTCGCCTGCCCCACGCCGCTGTCGAGGCGGCTGCCCAGCCAGGCGGCGGCCACTCCCCCGACGCCGACGAGCACCCGGCGACGGGTGAGGCCGTCGACACCTGCGGCGTCGTCGGCGCTCGTGCGCCGCAGCACGAGGATGGCGGCGACCGTGCCGACGACCGTCGGCAGCACGTCGAACGGGCCCGCCAGGGGTCGACCGGTCACCGCCAGGGCGGCGAGCGAACCACCGATCGCGAGCAGGACGTAGGCCGCCGTGGGCAGTCGCCGCGACAGCACACCCGCAGCGGCGCTGACGGCGACGAGGACGAGCACCATGCCCACCAGCAGGGCGGTCTTGTCATGCGTGCCGAAGCTCGCGATGGCGGCGTCCTTCAGCCACGGCGGGGTGCGGTCGATGAAGGCCCCAGCCAGCGCCGTCAACGGGGAGGGCGTCCCCGTACTCATCCCCAGGAAGGTCATCGCGCCGCCCAGCAGGCTCGCCCCTCCTACAGCCACCGCCCCGGCCCCCACGCCGTCGAGGGCGGCCAGCCACCACGGGCGGCCCTCCCCGGTGGTGACCGAGGAGCCGCCGTCGTCGTCCGGGGCGGGTGGGGTGAGTCCCCGCCCGAGGGGTGAGGTCGACGTGGCCATGGGCTCGCTCTCTGGTGCTGCGGGGTCGGGTGGAGGTCAGGTGGTGAGGGCCTCGCGGAGCAGAGGGACCATCGCGCGGAAGGCCTCTCCCCGGTGGGAGATCGCGTTCTTCTGCTCGTCGGTGTGCTCTGCGAGGGTGCGATGGGATTCGTCACCGTCAACGAGAAAGATCGGGTCGTAGCCGAAGCCGTTGCTCCCGCGCGGCTCGCGCGCCAGCCGGCCCCTCACCTCACCCCTGGTCGTGACGACCCTGCCGTCGGGCATCGCGAGCACGGCCGCGCACACGAAGGCCGCGGCCCGGTGCTCGTCGGCGACGTCGTGCACCTGGTCGAGCAGCAGCCGCAGGTTGGCGGCGTCGCGCTGCGCCCGGGGCAGGTCCTCATCCCCGGCCAGGGAGCCCGACCAGCGGGCGCTGAAGACCCCGGGTGACCCGCCGAGCACCTCGACGGTGAGGCCGGAGTCGTCGGCGACCGAGGGCAGGCCGGTGGCCCGAGCCAGCGCCACCGCCTTGAGGCGGGCGTTGCCCTCGAAGGTGACCTCCGTCTCCGGCACGTCGGGGGCTCCGTCGACGTCTGCGGCCCCCACGACCTCGAGACCGAGCTCGTCGACCAGGAGCCCCAGGATCTGGCGCAGCTCGTGCACCTTGTGGTCGTTGCGGGTGGCGAGCACGAGCGTACGACGGTCGGTCGTCGTCACGAGCGCTCCCGCGGGGCCAGAGCCAGGGCCTGCTGCTGCAGGGCCGTGAGGTCGGCACAGCCCTTGGTCGCGAGATCGAGCAGCTGCCCGAGCACCACGCGGTCGAAGGGCTCGGCCTCGGCGGTGCCCTGCACCTCGACGAAGCGGCCGTCACCGGTCATTACGACGTTCATGTCGGTGTCGGCGGTGGAGTCCTCGGGGTAGTCGAGGTCGAGCACCGGGCGACCCTTCACCACCCCGACGCTCACGGCCGCGACCGAGCCGGTCAGCGGCTGCGCCCTGGCGGTGATCAGGCGCCGCGAGCGGGCGTCCTCGATCGCGTCGACGAGCGCGACGTAGGCGCCCGTGATGGCCGCGGTGCGGGTTCCGCCGTCAGCCTGGAGCACGTCGCAGTCGAGCACGATCGTGTTCTCCCCCAGCGCCTTCGTGTCGATCACGGCGCGCAGGCTGCGACCCACGAGTCGCGAGATCTCGTGGGTGCGCCCACCGATCTTGCCCTTGACCGACTCACGGTCGGAGCGGGTGTTGGTCGATCGCGGCAGCATGGCGTACTCCGCCGTGACCCAGCCCGAGCCCTTGCCCTTCAGCCAGCGCGGCACACCCTCGGTGAAGGACGCGGCGCACAGCACGCGCGTGCGACCGAACTCGACCAGCACGCTCCCCTCGGCGTGGTCGAGCCAGTTGCGCGTGATGCGCACCTCGCGGGTCTGGTCGGGGGCGCGGCCGTCGTGGCGCGGGGTCAGGTCGGGCTGGTCGCTCATGACTGCAAGGCTAACCACGACCTCAGGCTACGTCGGCGCCGCCCGTCGGGGCCTTCACCTGCGGTTACGGGACGCTGACGCCGGCGGGCGCCGGCACCGGCTCCAGGACGTACGACGACCCCGGCTCGGCCAGCTCGACCTCGCGCCCGTCTCCGTGCCACACCTGCGACGCCTGGGCCCGGCACTGCTCGCGGTCGTTCCAGGCGGGGATGTGGGTGAGCATGAGGCGTCGTACGCCACCGGCCGAGACGGCCGCCTCGGCGCACTGGCGTCCGTTCATGTGGATGCCGGTGGTCGTGTCGCGACCGGCGAGGAAGGCGGCGTCGGCGAGCACGAGGTCGGCGCCGGTCATCAGCGGCCCGAGGGCGTCGCACGTGTCGGTGTCCCCGGTGTAGGCCAGCACGACCCCGCCCGCCTCGACGCGGACGCCGTAGCTCTCGATGGGGTGGTTGACGGCATACGGGGTGACGGTGAAGGGGCCGATGACGACAGGCCGGCCGCCCACCAGGTCGCGGTAGTCGAACTCGGTGTCCATGGCGTGCGGGTCGTCGAGCCCGTAGGCCTCGCTCATCCGCTTGCCGCTGCCCGTCGGGCCGTAGACCGGCAGCGGCCGGTTGGGCCCCTCGGGGTGGTACTTCTGCACGACGTAGAGCCCGCACAGGTCGATGCAGTGGTCGGGGTGCAGGTGGCTGAGCACGATCGCGTCGAGGTCGCGGGGGTCGAGGTGCTGCTGCAGCGTGCCGAGGGCGCCGGCGCCGATGTCGAGCGCGAGGTTCCACGTGCGGCCCTCGTGCTCGGCCTGGACCAGGTAGCACGACGCAGGCGAGGCGGGTCCGGCGAAGGAGCCGGAGCACCCGACGATGGTCAGCTTCACGCGACCCCTCCGAGGTTGCCGAAGACGGTGCCCACCTCGGGCCCGAGGAAGCGTCGGGCGAGCCGGCGGAACTGCTCCGGGTCTCCCGTGGTGGAGAAGGCGACCTGCGGGGGCCCGAGGTCGTCGTCGCGCAGCAGGTCGTGGTCGGCGAGCGTGCGGAAGACGTCCTTGGCCGTCTCCTCCGCCGACGAGACGAGCGTGACCTCGTCGCCCATGACGTAGGAGATGACGCCGGTCAGCAGCGGGTAGTGGGTGCATCCGAGCACGAGGGTGTCGACCCCGAGCGCGGCGACCGGCTCGAGGTAGCCGCGGGCCACCTCGAGCAGCTCCTTGCCGCCCGTCACCCCCGCCTCGACGAACTCGACGAAGCGCGGGCACGGGGCGCTCGTCACCTCGATCTGCGGGGCGGCGGCGAAGGCGTCGGTGTAGGCCCCCGACTGATGGGTGCCCGCCGTGGAGATGACGCCGACGCGGTTGTTGCGGGTGGCCGCCGCGGCCCGCCGCACGGCGGGACGGATGACCTCGATCACCGGCACGTCGTAGCGTTCGCGGGCGTCGTGCAGCACCGCTGCGCTCGCCGTGTTGCAGGCGATGACCAGCAGCTTCACCCCGTGGGCGACCAGCTTGTCGAGGCACTCGATCGCGTAGGCGCGGGTCTGCGCGATGGGCCGGGGCCCGTACGGCGCACGCGCGGTGTCGCCGTAGTAGACGACCGACTCGTTGGGCAGCTGGTCGATGACGGATCGGGCCACGGTGAGTCCACCGAAGCCCGAGTCAAAGATGCCGATGGGTGCGTCGACCACTCGTCAAGGATAAGGAGAGCCGTGCTCCCGGCCGGTGGGTGGGGCCCGTCTCCTGCGTCACACCGGACCCCGGGAGGTTGACTCAGAGTCGGTGCGGTCGGCTCGAGACCGGGGTGGGGTTGACTCAGAGTCGGTGCGCTCGACTAATGCTCTAACGGCAGCCAGGCGCGGCGGCTCTGAGTCGACCTCGACCCAGAGGCAGCCGAGCGCAGCGACTCTGAGTCGACCCGCCAGCGGGTCAGCCGAAGAAGCCGCGGCCCATGAGCGCCCCGGCCAGCGACTCCTGCAGCCAGGTGAGGAACTCGTAGAACGACACCGCATACAGCGTCGGGTCGTCGTCGTCGAGCCCGGCGAGCCGCTCCTCGAGCCCGGCCGCGTCCTCGTCGGTGCGCAGCCCGAGTCGCTCGCCGAGCAGCAGCCGGGTGTCGGTGAGGGCGATCATCGTCGCCTGCGCCTCGTCGCGGCTCAGCTCGAGCCGGTCGCCCGTCGGCCGCCCCAGGGCCACGATCGCGGTGGCGAGGTTGGTGGCCTTGCGGTCACGCAGGTCGTGCTCGGTCAGTCGGCGGAACTCGGCTGCCACCTGGTCGTCGCCGCGATGGGCAGTGGGCAGCAGCCGGTCGAGGGCGGGGTCGCGTTCCTCGGGGCCGTCGGGCGTCTCGAGCTGGTCCTCGGCGGCCAGCGACACCCCGAGCCCCACGACGAGGTCCTCAAAGGGATCGCCGGTGGACTCGCGCTCCGCGGGGGCCAGCAGCACCCGCGTCTGCTCCATCAGACCCGCCACGACCCCGCGCTCGTTGGCGTCCAACCGAGCGACGAAGACCTCACCCTTGCGCTTGAACCCGCGAGCCACTCAGTCGTCCTTCTCGAAGGTCGCCCACAGCCCGTAGCCCTGGAGCGCCTCGGCATCGCGCTCCATCGCCTCGCGCGAGCCGTGGGAGACGACGGCCTTGCCCTTGACGTGCACGTCCATCATCAGCTTCTCGGCCTTGGCGCGGGGGTAGGCGAAGTACGACGTGAAGACCCAGGTGACATAGGACATGAGGTTGACCGGGTCGTTCCACACCAGCGTGATCCACGGGATGTCGGGGTCGGCACGGACCTCGGCCTCCTCGTGCGTGGCGGTGGAGGTCTCCTCCACGGGGGCGATGGACACGGCCACCACCATAAGGTGTGGCAGGTGACTGCGAGCACGGCGTTGCTGACCGATCACTACGAGCTCACCATGCTCCAGGCCGCCCTGCGCAGCGGCACCGCGCACCGGCGGTGCGTCTTCGAGGTGTTCTCGCGTCGGCTGCCCGACGGGCGGAGGTACGGCGTCGTCGGCGGCACCGGTCGCTTCCTCGACGCCCTCAGCGACTTTCGCTTCGACGACGACGCCGTGGGGGAGCTGCGGGCCAAGGGCGTCGTCGACGACGCGACCTGCGCCTGGCTGTCGTCGTACCGGTTCGCTGGCGACGTGCACGGCTACGCCGAGGGTGAGTGCTACTTCCCCGGCTCGCCCGTGCTGGTGGTGGAGTCGAGCTTCGCCGAGGGCGTCGTGCTCGAGACCCTGGCCCTGTCGATCCTCAACCACGACAGCGCGGTCGCCTCAGCCGGCTCGCGGATGACGGCGGCCGCGGGAGACCGGCCCTGCATCGAGATGGGCTCGCGCCGCACCCATGAGCAGGCGGCGGTGGCGGCCGCCCGCGCCGCGTGGATCGCCGGCTTCACGGCGACGAGCAACCTCGAGGCCGGACGACGCCACGGGGTGCCGACGACCGGCACGGCCGCCCACGCCTTCACCCTCCTGTACGACGACGAGCGCGCTGCCTTCGCGGCCCAGGTCGCCTCTCTCGGCGTCGGGACCACGCTGCTGGTCGACACCTACGACGTGCCGACCGGCGTGCGGACCGCGGTCGAGGTGGCCGGGCCAGGTCTCGGCGCGGTGCGGCTCGACTCGGGCGACCTGCTGGAGCAGGCCCGCGAGGTGCGGGCCCAGCTCGACGGGCTGGGGGCGACCGGCACGCGGATCATCGTCACGTCCGACCTCGACGAGTACGCCATCGCGTCGCTGGCGGCGGCCCCGGTCGACGGCTACGGCGTGGGCACCCAGCTCGTCACCGGGTCGGGCGCCCCCACGGCGGGCATGGTCTACAAGCTCGTCGCGCGCGCCGACGACGACGGAGTGCTGCAGCCGGTCGAGAAGCGCAGCACCGGCAAGGCGTCGATCGGGGGACGCAAGTGGGCGATCCGGCGTCGGACGCCGGCGGGGTTGGCGCAGGCCGAGGTGGTCGGGGTCGGCGAGCCGCCCGTCGACGACGGTGACGACCGGCCGCTCATGGTGCAGCTCGTGCGCGAGGGGGAGGTCGTGGCCCCCCAGACGGGCCTCGCTGCCCGCGAGCGCCATGCGGCGTCGAGGGCCGAGCTGCCGCTGGTGGCGCTGCGCCTGCAGCGGGGCGAGCCGGCGCTGCCCACCGTCTACGAGCACTGAGCCGGAGCGCTGTGGAGAACGGCCCATGGCGCCCACCGCACCGGATAGCCTTGCCGCCATGGCTCGCCGCGCACTCGTCCTCGTGGACCTCCAACGGGACTTCTGTGAAGGCGGGTCGCTCGCGGTGGCCGGAGGTGGCGATGTCGCGCGGCTGGTGAGCGACTACGTCGTGGCCCACTCCCCGGACTACGCCTGCATCGTGGCGACGGCCGACTGGCACGAGGACCCGGGCGAGCACTTCTCCGAGACCCCCGACTTCGTCGACAGCTGGCCCCCGCACTGCCGCGTGGGCACGGCCGGCTCCGAGTTCCACCCGGCGGCCGGGCCGGCCCTGTCGCGAGCGCAGGCGCTCTTCCGCAAAGGCCGGTATGCCGCCGCCTACAGCGGCTTCGAGGGTTTCACCGGAACCGAAGGACACGAGATCGGGCTGGCGAAGTGGTTGTGGGAGAAGGAGATCGACGACGTCGACGTGGTCGGTATCGCCACCGACCACTGCGTACGGGCGACCGCGCTCGACTCGGCCGACCAGGGCTTCGCCACCCGGGTGCTGCTCGACCTCACCGCCGGCGTCGCCCGGAAGTCGACGGACGCCGCCCTCGCGCAGCTCGCCCAGGCGGGCGTGGCCCTCGAAGGCACCCCGGTCGTCCGCGACTGACCCTGTCGGGTCTGTGTCCGCCGAGGTCGAGCATGGCGAGACCTCGTCGCGCGCGCGGTCGACCTGACCCTGGCGCTGCGGGGGCTGGGGCGGCGGCTGAGTCCTCCTCCACACAGGCGCTGCCGGTGCGCGAGAGCACCCCGGAACGGACCTTCCGGCGCCGCCGCCTCGCCGAGGTAGGCGCCGGCCGCACGGCGACCGACGCCCCCGCGGTCAGGCGGTGATGGTGATCGGCGCGCCGTTCGACACGAGGCGCCAGTCCTTCGTCGAGAAGACGCTCGCGTCGATGGTGGCGTTCTGCGTGACCCACGCGATGATCAGCTCGCGGATGGGCTGCTGCGCGTTGTAGACGACCGGGGCGGTCGTCACGCCGGGGAAGCCACCGCCACCGCTCTGACGGTAGTTGTTGATGGCCACGGTGAAGGTCTGCGCGTCGGCGACCGGCACGCCGTCGTAGGCGAGGTCCTTGATCCGCGAGCCCACCGGCTGGGCGACGTCGATGTCATAGGTCAGCGGCGCGTCGAGCCCGCCAATGATGTCGTAGTTGTAGTCGGGGGTGCCGCCGGGCGCCGTCGGGGTGACCGCGTTGGTCAGCTGGTCCGGCGTGAAGGGGCCGGTGCCGGTGACCTGCTTGAAGTACTGCGCCGAGGTCTCGAGATAGGCCTTGACCTGCGCCCCGGCGAAGGTGATGGCGACCAGGGTGTTGTCGTAGATGTAGAGCCCGGCGACGTCACGCACGGTGACGTCACCCTGCGGGATGGCGGCCGCCTTGTTGAAGGGCGCGGCGATCGACAGCACCGGGTCGCTCTCCTGCGAGGTGCCGACGAGGGCCTTCTTCACCGCGTCGGCCTGGACGTAGTTGATGAAGTCCATGGCCGCGGTGTCCTCGTAGCGCGAGGTCGCCGCCGACATCGCCTGCAACGAGGTGCCGACCACCCCGTTGACGTAGGCCAGCACCTCGTTGTGGGCCGGGCGGATGAGGGCCGCGATCTGCGGGTCCTCGGCGGCGACGTTGGCGTCGAGCAGGGTGGCCCCCGAGGAGACGACCTGCCAGTGCCCGGCGACCAGCTGGAGGTTGAGGTCCATCACCGTGACCCGCATGCCCCAGTACTTCGGCTCGCTGAGCAGCACGCGCTTGCCGGTCTGCTCGTTCTTGACCTTGCGCATAGGGATCTCGGAGTGCGCGTGGCCCACAAGGATGGCGTCGATGTCAGGGACGCCGGCGGCGAGCAGGCTGCTCGCGTTCTCGGGGTAGGGCAGGGCGTCGCCGTACGACGAGCTGGTGTCCATGCCGGAGTGGCAGGAGACGACGACGATGTCGGCGCCGGCCCGCTTCATCCGCGGCACGTAGATCGCGGCCTGCTCGACGATGCCGGGGAACTTGACCTTGCCCTCGACGTTGGCCTTGTCCCAGATCGCGACACCGGGGGTGACGAGGCCGAGGATGCCGACCTTGACCGACGGCTGGCCCGGCTTGGTCGCCATCTCCTTGATGACCCACGGGCGGAAGACCGGCTTGCCGCTGTCCCAGTCGACCGCGTTGGCCCCGAGCAGCGGGTGGTTGAGCTCCTTGCGGAAGCGGTCGAGGTGCTCGAGGCCGTAGTTGAACTCGTGGTTGCCCAGCGCCGCCGCGTCGTAGCCGAGGGCGTTCATCGCCTGAGCCATCGGGTGCTTCGTGCGCCCCCCGATCGGCTTGATGCGGGCGTAGTAGAACGCAAGCGGCGTGCCCTGGATGGTGTCACCGGCGTCGAGGGTCAGGCAGTTCGCGACCCCACGCTCGGCACGCACGGCCTTGATGAGCGTGGCGGCCTTGGCCAGGCCGACGTCGTTGTGCGCGGAGTCGTCGTACTCCGCGTTCTTGTAGTAGTCCCAGTTGTAGATGTTGCCGTGCAGGTCGCTCGTGCCGAGGACCGTGAGGCGGTGCCGGGTGCCGGTGGTGGCGGCAGACGCTGCACCTGCCGTCGCCGTGGCGAAGAGGCCGGCGCCACCGACGGTCGCGAGGGTGAGCAGCTGGCGGCGGGTGGTGGAGTGGTCGAGCGGCGAGGTCATGGTTCTACTGCGGGTCGGGAGGGGGACCCGGCGAGCCTCGTGCGCCGCCGGGCGCCCCGCGACCCTATCCACGACAGCGGTGACGGCGGCCTACGGACGGTGACGGGAAAACGACAGAGTCGCAGCCAGCGGGTGGACGTGACCGCCTACTTCCCCGTCCGGCCCCCCGCCCAGGACCAGGCGTAGACCCCGTCGTCGACCGCCCGACCACCCTCACCGAGCTCGAGCGGGCGGAACGTGTCGACCATGATCGCCAGCTCGTCGAAGAACTCGACCCCGAGCGCCCCCTCGACCGCCCCCGGCTGCGGCCCGTGCGGGTGCCCACCGGGATGCACCGACACCGAACCGCGGGCGATCCCCGAGCCCTTGCGCGCCTCGTAGTCGCCGTCGACGTAGAACATGATCTCGTCGCTGTCGACGTTGGAGTGGTAGTACGGAACCGGTACCGCAAGCGGATGGTAGTCGACCTTGCGCGGCACGAACGCGCAGATGACCGCGCCAGCCATCTCGAAGACCTGGTGCACCGGCGGGGGCTGGTGCACCCGCCCGGTGATGGGTTCGAAGTCGGCGACGTTGAAGACGTAGGGGTAGAGGCAGCCGTCCCACCCGACGACGTCGAGCGGGTGGTGGGGCAGCACGTGCACCGACCCGACCACCGCCCCCCCGCCGCCGCGGTGCTTGAGCAGCACCTCGGTCTCCTCCCCCGGCTGCGCCCCGACGTCCTCGGCCAGCAGCGGACCCTGCGGAAGCCGCAGGTCGCGCTCGCAGTACGGGGCGTGCTCCAGCAGCTGCCCGTAGCGCGAGAGGTAGCGCTTCGGCGGCGCCACGTGGCTGGTCGCCTCGACCGAGTAGGTGCGCAGCGGGTCCGTGGCCGAGCGCCTCGGCAGCCAGCGGTGCGTCGTCGCGCGGGGCACGACGACCAGGTCGCCCTCCCCGACGTCGAACGCCCCGAAGACCGTCTCGAGCCGGGCCCGTCCGCGCTCGACATAGACCACCTCGTCACCCAGACCGTTGCGGTACCACGGGCTTGACTGGGCCGAGACGGCATAGGAGAT
>JALYVC010000471.1 GCA_030853445.1 Actinomycetota bacterium
GGCGGTGGCGTAGTCGGTCATGATCTTCTGCTTGACGTCAGACTCCAAAGGCATGGATGAACCGACTCCTTCTGTTTCTCGTTGCGCGGTGCACCAGGGCATATCCACCTGGGCGCTCTCGAATCCGCGGCCGTCGCACGGCATTACCCACGATATCAGCGCGGCGAAGTGGACCCTAATCAGCGCTTCAGCCACGCCGGTTGACATGAAACGTCGTTTCAGCAACGCTGGCACCTTGCGTATCGCTGACGTCCGGACCGTCCTGCTCACGGGTCCCTGCACGGATGACCCCTGGCTTTCGGTCTTCAAGCAGAGTCGCAGCGTGGCACTGGTGGAGATCGAGACCAGCGCCGGGACGATCGGCCTCGGCGAGACGTATGCCGGTTACTTCTTCCCCGAGTCGGTCCCTCTCGTCGTGGACTACCTGCGGCCGATCCTGCTCGCCCTGGACGACGTGGACCGGGCCGACTTCGAGGTGCGGGAGGTCGTCGCTCGGATGCGCACCTGTTTCCAGTATTGGGGACGGGTCGGGCTGGGGGCGGCCGTGCTGGCGGGCATCGAGGGAGCGCTGTGGGATCTCGTCGGCAAGCTCCGCGGCCTGCCGGTCCACCGCCTGCTCAGCGCCGATGCCCCGCCGAGCCTTCCGGCGTATGCGACGGGCGGGCCGTCGCCGTGGCCGCCGGACCACCTCGTGCGCAAGGTCGAGTTCTACCTCGGGCTGGGGTTTCAAGCCGTCAAGCTCAGCTCGGGCTACCTCGACTCGACCACCCGCGACGAGGTCGGTCGACCCGGACGGGAGGCGGCGGTCGAGACGGAGGTCGGCAAGGCCGCCCTGTTGCGAGAGACCTTCGGCGCCGGCGTCAGCCTGCTCCTCGACGGGCACATGGGCCACCGCGAAGGCCCGGAGCGCTGGGACGTCGACACGGCCGGGGCGGTGCTGCGTGCTCTCGAACCCTTCGAGTTAGTCCTTTTCGAGGAGCCACTCCCCTATGACGACATAGCGGGCTACGCGACTCTCACAGCGGAAAGCGCCATTCCCGTGGCGGGCGGGGAGCAGCTCTCCACCGTGGCCGAGTTCGCCGCGTTCGCGGAGCGTGACGCCTTCGCGGTCGCCCAACCCGATGCCGCCTGGCTGGGGATCGACGGGTTCGTCCGTACGGCAACGCTGTTCGACGAGCGCGGGCGGCACGTTGCCCCGCACGCCTGGTCCGGGGGGGTCGGCGTGATGCAGAACGTCCACGCCGCGTTTGCCTGTCCCAACACCCTGACCGTCGAGGTGCCCCCGGCTGCCGGGCCCCTGCATACCGAGCTGTGGGGCGACTCCCTCCAGCTGCACGGCGGGCGTGTCCTGCGTCCCCAGGCCCCCGGTCTCGGCGTCGAGCTCACCGACAAGACTCGCGCTGCCTACCCGTTCCGCGCCGGCGCCGAGGAGTTCTCGAGTGTCCCCGGCAAGGTGATGAGGAGCTGAGGTGCCCGACCACGTCGTCGTCGCGCAACCAGGAGCGGACGGCCACCTCGACGCCTTAGCCGCCGCGATGCCACAGGCTCGCATCACCATCGCCGGCGAGGTGTCACCGGGCTGGTCCCTCGACGCCGAGCTGGTTTCGACCGCCACCGTGCTCTTCACGGACCAGCCCCCAGCAAACGTCGCGGACCTGGCGCGGTTGGAGTGGGTCCAGCTCGGCTCGCATGGCTACTCCCAGCTGCAGGGGCTCGCACTCCCTCGGCGCGTCGTGGTGACCAACGCCAGCGGAGTCCAGGACCGGCCCATCGCGGAATGGGTCGTGATGATGCTGCTGGCGCTGGGGCGACGCCTCCCGGACATGCTCACGGCCCAACGTGCGCACCGGTGGGACCGGGCACCGGCATACCAGAACGAGCTCCGCGGTATGACGGTCGGCATCCTCGGCTTCGGCAACATCGGACGCGAGGTCGCCCACCTGCTCGCGCCGCTCGGGCTGCCCGTCTGGGTGCTGTCGAGAACCAGGAACCGCGACCGCGGCCCGCGGTTCGACCCACTCGACCGCGCGGCCACGTCGTTCCCGGAGCCCGACCGGTGGTTCGGGCTCACCGAACGAGACGCCTTCTTCGCAGGTATCCGGGCGCTGGTCGTCGCGGTCCCCGACGGCCCCGGCACCCGGGGACTGGTGGACGCAGAAGCCCTGTCCCGCCTTCCACGTGGGGCGCTCCTGCTCAACCCGGCGCGGGCCCGCGTCGTCGACGAGGCCGCACTCGTGGCGGCACTGCGGTCCGGCCAGCTGGGCGGCGCCGCCCTCGACGACCACTACCGGCAGCCGCTGCCTCCCGACGACCCGTTCTGGGACCTACCGAACACCGTTGTCACTGCGCATATCTCGGGGTCGACCGGCAGCCCGTGGTACCTCCGGCGGATCTGGGAGCTGTTCCTGGCCAACGCCGACCGCCGGGCGTCGGGTCACCCGATGCTCAACGTCATCGCCCACGACGACCTCGACCTCGCAGACGGGAGCGACCGATGACCGCGGCCACAGAGATCCTGGACCTTGTCGTTCGTGGAGGAACCCTGGTCGACGGGACGGGGGGACCGGAGCGGCTCTGCGACGTCGGCATCATCGGCGAGCGCATCGTCGCCGTCGCCGCCGCGCTCGACCAGCGCGCGCGGACCGTCCTGGACGCAACCGGGCTCGTCGTCTGCCCCGGTTTCATGGACATCCACACCCACAGCGACCTGACGTTGCTGTCGTCGCCGCAGGCGCCGAGCGCACTCACCCAAGGCACCACGACACAGGTCGTGGGCAACTGCGGCCTCGGCGTCGCGCCCCGGTCCACGGACGCCGATCTGCACGCGATCCGAGCCTCCGCGGCCTACCTCGACCTCGACCCCGACGTGGTCATCGACTGGAGCACGGTGGGTGGCTATCTCGACGCCCTGCGCACCGCCGGCCCGGCCGTCAACGTCCTCACCCTCGTGCCGCATGGCCCTTTACGGGCCTCGACGGTCGGTTTCGACGCCCGCCCGGCCGCCCCTCGCGAGCTGGCAGCCATGCTCGACCTGCTCGCGCAAGGCCTCGACGACGGAGCCGTGGGGCTGTCGACAGGACTGGTGTACTCCCCGCTGTGCTTCGCCGAGGAGGACGAGCTGGTCGCCCTGGGCCGGGTGGTCGCCGACTACGACCGGCTGTTCGCGTGGCATGTCCGCGACTACGCCGACGACCTGCTCCCGTCGGTCGCCCAGTGCCTACGCGTCGCTCGCGAGACCGGCTGTCGCACCCAGGTGTCGCACCTCGTGGCGGTCGGGCGGCGCAACTGGGGCCGGGTCGAGGACGCGCTGGCGATGGTCGACGAGGCGTGCGGCGAGGGCCTGGACGTGGGCGTGGACATCTATCCCTACCTCGCCGGCAACGCTCCCTTGGCGCAGGCCGTGCCGCCTCAGATCCAGGCCGGCGGCGACGATGCGATGAGGGAGCGCCTCTACGAACCCGACACCGTGCGAGTCCTGATGCAGGAGTGGGCATCTCGGGCAGTGGGCTGGAACGAGACTGTCGTCAGCTGGCTGCCGGACCCGCAGGAGTCCGAGCTGCTCGGACGCACCGTAACTGAGATTGCCGGCGCCCGAGGCGAGAGCCCCGACGCGACTGCGCTCGACCTGCTGCGCCGCTATGGATCATCCGCTCTCGTCGTGGTGTTCGGGCGTGATGCCAGGGACCTCGACCGCGTGCTGAGACACCCGGCGACCGTCGTTGCCTCGGACGGCCTGGCCCTCGACCCCACCGGTCCGACCGGCCGCGGGACCCCGCACCCGCGGTGCTACGGCTGCTTCCCCCGCTACCTGTCCTCCCGCGGCCGGGCCGACCTGCCCGACGCCGTCCGTCGGTGCACCTCCGCGCCGGCTCGGCGGGTGGGCCTCACCGACCGCGGCACGGTCGAGGTCGGCGCTGTCGCCGACGTCCTGGTCATCGACCCCGAGACGCTGCGGGACATGGCGACGTTCGAGAACCCCCACCAGCTGAGCGTCGGCGTCCGCGAGGTGCTCGTCTCCGGCCGGCGCGCCGTCGAGGACGGCCGACTCAGCGGGATCCGCGCCGGGGCGGTCGTGGCCCTCGGCGGGTGACTACGCGGAATGTGAAGCGACGGGGTAGGCCTCCCGCAGGCTCACCTGCGAGTAGGCGACGTGCCGGGTGAGCGGGTCCACCTGCATCGCCGCGGAGGTCACCGGGAACAGGGCGTGAGTCTCGTTGCGGTGTCGCACATAACCCTCGGCGAAGTTGACCCCGGCGGCCCGTCCGAACTCACCGTTGTTGCTTTCCACGACCTTGCGCGCGAACGCCCCGTCGTAGCCCTGGCTCACAAAACAGTCCACCGCCGCGATCTTGCGGCCGACGACGGGAGTGATGTCGATGAAGGTGTCGTTGCGCAGACCGTAGACGCTGAGGGCGTCGGGAGCACAGACCGGCAGTCCGGTGAAGAAGACCTGACGCACGTTGACCTCCTCATGCCCGTCAAGGTTCTTCAGGTATGACGCAGCCCGGTCGATGGCTGCCAGTGCCGTCATCGTGGCGATGGTGTGGGAGGAGGCGGACTGCACGGCGTTCTGGGGGTAGTCGGCAACCACCACGTCGGGCCGCACCAGGACGATCTGCTCGGCCACCTCCTCCACGACGTCCTCGTGCACCGTGCTCATGGTGTCGTCGTGGTCGAGAAGGACCAGGTCGTGGATCCCGATGATCTCCGCCGCCCGCTCGAGCTCGCGGCGCTTGTTTGCGGCGATGTCGGCGAGGCCGGCGGCGAGCACGTGCTCGTCGGGGTGCTCTTTGCGCCACTCCTGCGCGTAGACGTTGGGGTGGATTCGGCCGCCGTGGGTCAGGATGAGGGCGTGGATCTCGTCGCCCGCGTCGGCGTGCCGAGCCAGCGCGCCGCCGCAGTTGGTGATCGTGTCGGCGGGATGAGCGTAGATGGTCATGACCTTCATGGGATTCCTCGTCGCAGGTGGGGTGGCGCTGTCGTGAAACAGCGTTTCACATTGGTTGCTTACTGAACCAGTGCCCATCTACCATGGCGAGACGCCCTCTGTTCGGACGCGCCCTCGGGTGGGCCGAGCTGCTGACGACACACCGGAGCAGACAACCATGGAGCACGACGCGACGCCGCTGCGTTTCCCCTCCCCGCGCGAGCACCCCCTCGACCCGCCGGCCGCTCAGACCGCGCTGCGCGACACCTGTCCGGTGGCTCCGGTGGAGCTGCACGACGGCCAGCCCGCGTGGCTGGTGACACGCTACGACGACATCCGCGAGGTCCTCGCCGGCGAGGGTTTCAGCTCGCAGCAAATGTGGCGCTTCGTCGGCTCGGCGAACCGAGCAGCCGCAGAACGCCCCGAGACGTCCTTCACGGTGATGGACCCACCGGAGCACACGCGTTACCGACGGATGTTCACCCGGTACTTCACCATCCGGCGGGTCGAGACGCTGCGGCCCCGGATCCAGCAGATCGTCGACGACACCCTCGACGCCCTCCTCGCCCGGCCGTCTGCGGAGGGCTCGGCACCCAGAGCGGACCTCGTCGGCGACCTGGCGCTCCCCGTCGCCTCGCAGACCATGTGCGCGCTGGTGGGCGTGCCCTACGAGGACCACAAGTGGTACGAGCAGCGCGCAGAGGCGCGCAGCCACATGGACGGCGACCCGCAGGAGGCGGCTGCAGCCACCTCGGAGCTACTCGCCTACATGTCGGGCCTGGTCGAACGCGCTCGCCAGCACCCTGGCGACGACATCATCGGGGCGAGCGTCACCGAGCTGCTCGAGCCCGGACTGCTGACCCACGACGAGCTGGTCGCGACGCTGCGCCTGCTGCTCACCGCTGGACACGAGACGACCGCGACCATGATAGCCACGGGGACGTACGTCCTGCTCACTCACCCCGACCAGCTGGAGGAGATCCGCCGCGACCCCAGCCTGCTGCCCGGCGCGATCGAGGAGCTGCTGCGTTACGTGAGCATGCTCTACATCCTCGTGCGGACCGCCACCCGAGACACCGAGATCGCCGGCCAGGCGATCCAGGCGGGTGACGGTCTCATCCTCGGACCCGCGCTGGCCAACAAGGACCCCCGCGCGTTCGAGGACCCCGACCGGTTCGACATCCACCGCGACAACCGGCACCACGTGGCGTTCGGGTTCGGGCCTCATCAGTGTCTGGGGCAGCCGGTGGCCAGACTGGAGCTGTCGGTCGTGCTCGCTAGCCTCATCCGCCGCATACCGACCCTGCGTCTGGCGCTCGACCCGGCGCAGGTGCCGTTCAAGCAGACCAACCTCGTCGGCGTCGAGTCCCTGCCGGTGACATGGTGACGACAGGAGAGGGGTTCTCAGCGCCCGCGAAGCCGGAGGTACGGATCGAGGTGGAGATCGACCAGTGCGTCGGCGGCGGTCAGTGCGTGCTGGCGGCACCGGAGCTGTTCGACCAGGACGAGACCGACGGCACGGTGATCCTGCTGCGTCAGCCCGAGGCGGACGAGGTCGAGGACGCCGAGCAGGCAGAACGGGTGTGCCCGGGGCGCGCGTTGCGCGTCGTTGACGTGTCGGCAACCTGACTGGGTGGCTCGGGGCACAGGCGGGCACCTCGTCGACGCCCCGCCGTCACGCGTATGGCTGCACGTTCCCGTCGGCTGCCGAACGCTCTGCTGCGTCGATGAGGCGGCTGAGGCGGGTCAGGTCCGTCAGGGTCGTGCCCCGCGCGCCGAACGCCAGCGACTCGAGCTCGAGCTGCACCGGTCCCGGTCCGTAGGGCACGTCGGGACCGCCGACCAGGCTCAGCCGTGGCGCCGCGAGGTCGGCCAGCGCCTGGCCCTCGCTGCCGAGTACGCGGTACCGGTGCAGCGACCCGGTGGTCCCCGGCTGCAAGCGCGACACGATCAGCGTCACGACGATACCCGGGTGCCAACGCACGGTCAGCGTCCAGCCCTCGGTCGCAGGGTCGCCCGTCGCCGTGCGAACCGCATGGACCGATCCCGTGGGCGGGCCGACGATGGCCGCGAGCACGTCGAGAGCCAAGACACCCACATGTCGCAGGTCGCCCTCGGCGGCCGGGCCGTCGCCGTATGCGACGACCAGCTCGCCGTGGGCAGCATGAGGCAGCCCCAGCTCTCCGGACGCAACCAGCGCCGCGAGGCCGGCCACACTCGGATGGAACCGGGAGTGGTAGGCCGCCACGACAGCTCCTGCCGAGGGATCCTGCGCCAGCGTCCCCAGGCGAGCGGTCCCGAAAAGCACCAGCTTGTCGACAAGCACCGGGAGCGCCGGCGCCCCGACCGGTGCGGCGCCGAGCAGCTCGCAGAGGCTGTCGGGGTCCAGGCAGGCGACGACGGCGTCGGCTGCGGCGAGCGCGGCCACCGAGTCGCGCACGAGCGGAACCCCCAGGTCGTCAGCGAGCAAGGCCGCCCGGCCGAACCCCTCGGCACCGACCGGACCCGGCCACACACCGCATACCTCGAGCAGGTCGCTCGCCCCGATCGCCGGTGCGAACATGTCGCGCTGGTGGTGCCGTCCGGCCGCTTCTCCGGCCGCTCCCGCGAGCAGGACCCGGCCGGTCATCGCGCTACCTCGACGGACTGGCCGCTGCGCGCGGACCGCTCGACGGCTTCGGCCACCGCCGTGGCGTGCACCGCCAGGTCCGGCGCGGGGTCGACCGGACCGCGGCCCGAGACGGCGTCGGCGAAGACACGCAGCTGTCGGCGGAAGGGGTCCGTACCCGCGGCCGCCCTTGGCCCCGACCCTCCGCTGCCGTAGACGACAAGGCCCTCGTCACCGTTGCTGCGCACCAGGGTTCCTCCGTCTCCACTGACGACGATCTCGAACAGCGAGGTGGACCGCGGTCGTTCGCCCCGGCTGATCTCACAGACGGCTGTCGCGCCGGACTCGGCCACCAGGGTGGCGCACAGGTAGTCGTCGATGCGCAGCGCAGCAGAGGTGAGGGGCTGGCCCACGGCGCAGACACTGGAGATGGGCGAGTCGAGCCACCAACGGGCTAGGTCGAACAGGTGCACCCCGTTGTGGAAGGCGTGCCCACCGGACCGGTCGGGGTCGAGGACCCACGAGGACCAGCCACCCCAGATCCAGCCCCCGGTGATCGCGATCCGTATCCCTCGCACCGTGCCGAGACTGCCGGAGGTGATCGTCTCCCGGACCGCTCGAGCATAATCTGCATGCCGGTGGGTGTGCCCGACCAGCAGCATCCGCCCTGCCTCGGCGAACGCGTCGGCGACAGATGAGGCGTCCTGGGCGGACAGCGCCATCGGCTTCTCGAGCAGCACATGCTTGCCGGCGGACGCAGCCGCGCGAGCCAGCTCGGCGTGCGTGTCGTTGGGAGTGCAGACCACCAGGGCGTCGACGTCATCGTCGGCCAACAGGTGTTCTACCGTGGGCACGACGCGCACCCCCCAGGTGACGGCGAACCGGGCTGCCGCGGCGGCGTCTCGATCGGTGACACCGACGAGCTCGACGTCGGGTAATGCGGCAGCGGCCGCAGCGTGGGCACCGGCGATGAACCCGGCGCCGACCAGGGCGATCCTCACGTTCGGTGCGCCTCCTCAATTGACATGAAATATGATTCCAGGTGAGGTCCCCTCACACAAGACCGGTGCTCCGGCCATCGCGACGGAATGCCCGCGCGTGTGTAGATTGGCCCAGCGCACGATGGAGAGAGGCCATGGCCGACGACGACCAGCGAGGCAGGAGCAACTACCACACGCACGCCCTCGCACGCGGGCTGCTGGTGCTCGAGACCGTCGCCCAGGGACGCGAGCCGGTCACCCTCGCCGACATCCACGAGGTCAGCGGGCTGCCCAAGAGCACGATCGTGCGGCTGATCAGCGCCCTCACCGACCACGAGTACCTCGTGCGGGTCGACGATCGACCCGCATACCGTCTCGGACACAAGGTGATGGCGCTGGCGACAGCGTTCGTCGACTCGCTCAATGTGGCGGACCTGGCGCATGCGCACCTCGCGGCGCTCGCCGAAGACACCCGGCAGACCGCCAACCTGGCCGTCCTGGACGGCACCAACGTCATCCACGTCGCCGTCGAGCACCCGTCGCGGCCGTTGCGTCTCGACGCGAGTGTGGGTGACCGAGCGGCCCCGCATGGCACGGGCCTCGGCAAGGTCCTGCTCGCCGCACTGCCCGTCGCCGAGGTCGCAGCCCATCTGCCGCCGCTGCCCTGGGCTGCCTCGACGGCAACGACGATCACCTCCCCCGATGCGCTCGCCCCCGTCATCGACGCGGTGCGCGCCCAGGGTTACGCCTACGACGACGAGGAGTGGGACGAGGGTCTGCGCTGCCTGGCCGTCCCGGTCGGCGTCGACGGGACCACGGTGGCGGCGCTCAGCGTGTCCGGCGCCGCCGGTGAGTTCTCCTCCACGGCCCGTCCCCGGTTCATCGAGCTGCTGCAGGGGACCGCCGACTCGCTCGCCAACGACGTGGCGATCGTCACCGCGCTGACCACGGTGTCTCGGACGCGCGGACGGGGCCCCCAGCTGACCTGAACCCGGTGGCCTGTACGCAACACGTTCGCGTTCGCAGACGGCGGTCTGATGGCGTCGTGGGATCTTCCTCCAGGCCGTCACCCAACGGTAACGAGGTGAGGGAGCACCCGTGCGAGCGTGGCCCAACCGCAACATGGAACGTCTTGCCATGTCTGCGCGGGCCTCCCTACGATGACACCCACCGCCGCCCGCCGAGGACCTCCGACGCGCAGCGGACCTACCCGGACACGAAGGAGAGCACCCGATGACACGAGCCACCCGGACTGCGTCGGGGGTGTTAGGCGCCGCGGTCGCGGCCAGCCTGACGTTCGCCGCCTGCTCGCCTCCACCCGCCGCCGACGGCAGCGGCGGGACGGCCACCGCCGGCGGTGGGTCGACAACGCAGAGCATCACGGTGTGGCTACAGCAGAAGCCGGACACGGCGAGCCCGCTGCTGGGCGGCACCTACGGCAACAGCGAGATCCTCAACGTGACCCAGGACCTGCTCGTCAACGTGGCCGCCGACGGCAGTCTGGAACCTCGCGCCGCGACCAAGTGGGTGCTGTCCCCGGATGCCAAGACACTGACACTGACCCTGGCCGACCAGAAGTGGTCCGACGGCAAGCCGTTCACGGCCGACGACGTCATCTTCACGCTGAACCTCTACGTCAACCCCGCCGTCAAGTCTCCCCTCGCCACCGTCCTCAAACCCATCGCGGGATACGACGAGGTCGCCTCCGGCGCCGCCAAGGAGCTCTCGGGGGTCAGCAAGGTCGACGACCACACGGTGAAGCTCGACCTGAAGAACCGCGACGTCGGCTTCCTCTACACCCTTTTCGGCGCAACCATCTACATCCTGCAGAAGGACACGGTGGGCAAGGAGGACCCTGCCGCCGTCGCCTCGTCGCAGATCTGGGTGACTCCGGGCAAGGTGCCCGGGCTCGGTCCTTTCACTTTGACCACCTACTCCCCCGGCCAGCGCGCCGTGTTCACCAAGAACCCGAACTTCCGCAAGCCGGTGCCCTTCGCCACCCTGGTCGAGTCATTGGTCTCGCAGGACGTGGCAACGCAGCAGCTGTCGTCGGGCGAGATCGACGTCAGCCTCGTGGCGGCAACCGACGTAGCCACCGTCAAGGGCCTCGAAGGCAAGGGCGTGAAGACGGTCAGCAACGAGGTCCCCGGCTTTGACCGCTACACCGTCAACCAGCGCAAGGACTATCTCAAGGACGCCAAGGTCCGCCAAGGCCTGCTGACGGCCATCGACCGGGCAGGAATCATCTCCTCGATCTACGCGGGTCAGGCCAAGCCAGTCAACTCCGTGTTCACCTCGCCCAAGGTGGTCAAGGACGGGTTCAACACCTATACCTACGACGCGGCCAAGGCCAAGCAGCTGCTCACCGAGGGCGGCTGGGACTTCAACCGCGAGTTCACAATCCGTGAGGTCAACAACAACGCCCAGCGCGCCTCGATCGACCAGGTGGTTCTTAAGAA
>JALYVC010000481.1 GCA_030853445.1 Actinomycetota bacterium
GCCTCTACTGCCGCGCCGACGACCGCGGCGACCCCGTCATCCAGCTCGCCCCACCCCTGACCATCGGACCAGCCGAGTTCACCGACATCACCACCCGTCTACGCACCGTCCTCACCGACGCCACAGCCCACCTCTAAACCCCCCCACCCCACCCCGCACGCCATGACCACACCCCTGTGGTGGGACAACGCCCACCCCCCGACACAGCGTCCAACCCTCACCGACGACCTCGTGACCGACGTCGTGATCGTCGGCGGTGGCTTCACCGGACTATGGACGACCTACCACCTCCAACGACTCGACCCGACACTGCGGATAGTCCTGCTCGAGGCCCACCACGTCGGCTTCGGCGCCAGCGGCCGCAACGGCGGCTGGGTCTCGGCCCTCTATCCCGTCGCGCCCGACACCATCGCGAAGGAGCACGGTGCGGCGGCGGCCCGATCGCTCGTCGCCGCCCTGCGCGAGTCGGTCGACGACCTCGGGTCACTGGCCGCCGACGAGGGCATCGACTGCGGCTACCGCAAGGGCGGCAGCATCGTCGTCGCGCGTGGTCCGGCCCAGGTGAAGAGCGCCCGCGCAGGCGTCGTCGACGACGCGCGGTGGGGAATGCCGACGGCCTGGCTCGACCAGCCGGCAGCGAAAGAACGCTTGCAGGTCAACGGGATCGACGGGGCCACCTGGACTCCCGACTGCGCACGCATCCATCCGCACGCCCTCGTGCGCGGGCTCGCCGAGGCCGTCGAGCGACGCGGGGCGAGCATCTACGAAGGCACCCGCGTGCTCGCCCTCGAGCCCGGCCGGGTCGCGACCTCCGGTGGCGTGGTCGTGCACGCCCGTCACGTGCTGCGGGCCACGGAGGCATGGACGCCGGCGCTGCCGGGGTCGGAGCGCGACGTCGTGCCGGTCTACTCGCTCGTCGTGGCGACCGAACCGCTCACCGCTGCGGTGTGGGCCGACATCGGCCTGGCCCACCACGAGACCTTCAGCGAGCACCGCCACCTCGTCGTCTACGGGCAGCGCACCATCGACGACCGACTCGTGTTCGGCGGCCGCGGCGCGCCGTACCACCTCGGGTCGAGCGTGCACCCTTCCTACGACGAAGACCCGACGGTGCACGCGGGGCTGCGCCACACGCTGCTCGACCTGCTGCCGGGCCTGCCGGTCGACACGACCTTCACCCACGCCTGGGGCGGGCCGCTGGGCATCGCCCGCGACTGGCACCCGTCGGTGCGCCACGACCCCGAGACCGGGCTCGGCAGTGCCGGGGCGTACGTGGGTGACGGGGTCGCGCTCAGCCAGCTCGCCGGTCGGGCCCTGGCCGAGCTCGTCACCGGGAAGCACTCGCGGGCGGCGACGCTGCCGTTCGTCGGCCACCGGTCACGGCGGTGGGAGCCTGAGCCCCTGCGGTGGCTCGGGGTGAGTGCCGGCCTGCGGCTGGCCGAGCTCGCCGACGCCGAGGAGGCACGCACCGGGCGACCGGCGCGCCTGGGTCGGCTGCTGGCCCGTCTCACCGGCCACTGACCGCCACTGACCGCCACTGGGTAGCATCACTATCCAACAGTGCTCGAGACGGGAGAACGCCATGAGGATCTCGGAGCTGTCCCGCCGCAGCGACGTGCCCGTCGCCACCGTGAAGTACTACCTGCGTGAGGGCCTGCTCCACGAGGGCCTGCTCACCTCGGCGACCCAGGCGTCGTACGACGACTCGCACGTGCAGCGGTTGCGCATGGTCAAGGCGCTCACCACCGTGGGCGGCATGAGCCTGGCGCGGATCAAGCGGGTGCTCACCGCGGTCGACGACCCGCCCGAGTCGATGCACGACCTGCTCGGAGTGGCCTCGGGCACGGGGGACGACCAGGAGCCCTGCGGGGTCGGAGCACACCTCAGCCCGGCGCACGACAGCGTGCACGCGATGCTGCGACGCTGGGGGTGGGACCCGGCCGACACCTGGTGCACCACCCACGAGGCGGTGGCTGCCTCGCTCGACTCCCTCGCCTCGGCGGGGTTCGACCTCCCGACGCCGGTGCTGGACGACTACCGCGAGCACGTGATGGCCATCGCCACCCACGAGGTCGAGCGGGTGCCGACCGGGTCTCGCGAGGACGCCGTGCGCTACGTCGCGCTCGGGGTGCCGCTGGTCGAGCCCCTGCTCCTGGCTCTGCGGCGGCTGGGCCACGAGCAGGTGTCGAAGCAGCGGTTCGAGCAGG
This sequence comes from Actinomycetota bacterium, assembly GCA_030853445.1. Classification (GTDB taxonomy): domain Bacteria; phylum Actinomycetota; class Actinomycetes; order Actinomycetales; family Dermatophilaceae; genus Lapillicoccus. The sequence goes on from JALYVC010000481.1 coordinate 2,208, forward strand.
CCACCAGCCCCACGACCCGACGCTGAGCAGGCCCCCCCGGGACCCCTAGCCTCCCAGCACGTCGAAGACCCCGGCGATCAGGACGATGACGGGCACCGAGGCGAAGGTGCTGACGAAGATCGCGTCCCGGGCAAGGAACAGGGCGCGGTTGTAGCGGTTGGCGTAGGTGAAGATGTTCTGCGCCGTCGGCAGGGCCGCGGTCACGGCCGCGGCGAAGAGGGCCGGCCCCCTGAGCCCCACCAGCCCGGCCCCGATCGCGACCGCGGCCACGGGCTGCACGACGAGCTTGAGCGCCACGAGCGTGCCCACCTGGCCCCACGACCCCCCCGCCCCGGGAAGCGGGCCACGGCGCAGTGAGATGCCGAAGGCGATGAGCATCGCCGGCACCGCCAGGTTGCCGACCAGCCCGACCGGCTGGAGCACGAGGTCGGGCACGTGGCTGCGGACCGCAGAGACGAGGATGCCGATCAGGGCGCCGACGGTGACGGGGTTGCGCAGGATGCGGCCCAGGCTCCGACGCAGGGTCGGCCTCGTCCCTCGCGCGTCGGCGTCGAGCAGCGCCATCGACACCGGGGTGATGAGCAGCAGCTGCATGAGCAGGGTCGGTGCCATCAGCGAGACGTCACCCAGCACGTAGAGCGCGATGGGGATCCCGAGGTTGCCGGCGTTGACGTACGACGCGCACAGAGCCCCGATCGTGCTCTCTCCCAGCGGAGCCGGCCACCGCCATCGGCTAAGCACGAGGTAGACGGCGACGGTGACGACCACGCTCCCCATCGAGGAGACGAGGTTGGCTGAGAAGACCGCGCTGATCGGTGTGCGGGCCATCACGACCACGAGCAGCGCCGGCGAGGCGACGTAGAACGCCAGCCGGCTGAGCACGTTCTGGGCGGTCGTGTCGAGGATGCCGAGGTGCGCGAGCACCCACCCCACCGCGATGACCACCGCGATCGTCGCGAAGCCCTCGAGCACACCGGTCATCGCCCGATCCTCCCAGCCGGGCCATCACCTGCGCGCTGACGTCCGCGCTGAGGCGAGCGCCGGCCGCGGCGGTGCGGACCAAGGACCGGGGTCAGCCGTCGGCGTCGACGTAGACCCAACGCCCGCCCCGGCGGGCGAAGCGGCTCACCTCATGCATCACCTCGACGTCGTCCGGTCGGTCGGAGCCCCGGTGGCGGGCCTCGAACTCGACGACCCCCGTCTCGTCGTCAACGCCCCCGTCACGGGCACCGAGGACCGTGAGGCCGAGCCAGCCGTCGTCGCGGCCGACCACGTCGAGCTGGCGCGGCCGCGTGCGCGGGTGCCAGGTGCGCAGCAGGTGGTCGCGGTCGCCCAGGACGTAGGAGGTGTAGCGCGAGCGCATGGTCGCCTCGGCGGTGGGGAGGAGCTCGCCGGCGAGGTAGGGCCCGCAGCAGGCGCCGAGCCGCTGGCCGCTGCCGCACGGACAGGGGTCGGTGGGGATCACGCCAGCGGCAGTGGTCGTCATGACAGCACGCTAGCGGCGGTGGGCGGCGCCGGGCTCGAGCAACCCGTTCGCCTACGATGCGCAGGTGCCGATCCACGAGATCCACGAGGTGGCCGTCCTGACGCAGTGGCTGGCCGCGGGGCGCTCCCTGCGAGGACTGCGGCTGCAGGACCTCGACCTCACGACGTGCGTCGACAAGCTGATGGCGACTGCTGACGCACGCGGTCTCGTCGTGCTCGGTGGCACCCTGCCCGAGCGGGTGGCCCACCACCTGCGCACCCGCGGAGCCGTGGTCTTCCCCGCCGCACCTGGCGCGCCCGTGAACGTCTACCGCGCCACGCTCTACACCGGCGACGAGCTCTACTCCAGCCTCTCACAAGGCTATTCGCACACGCCCGACGCCCGCGCCTATCGCTGGTCACGCGACATGCGCCTGGCCCACGACGCCTACGCCACCCTGCTGCGAGCCATCCACGACGACTCGGTGACCGACGCCCTCGACGAGTGGACGACCGGTCGCCACCTCGTCGGCGTCATGGGCGGCCACGCCGCCGAGCGCGGCACCCCGGCGTATGCCGCCTCGGCCCGCCTCGGGCGGGGGTTGGCCGAGGCCGGTCTCCTCGTGGCGACCGGAGGTGGTCCGGGGGCCATGGAGGCGGCCAACCTCGGGGCGGTGGCCCCGTCCGACCAGGCCCTCCTCACGGCGCTGCGCCGGCTGGGCGCAGTACCGTCCTTCGCATCCGACGTCACCGCCTGGGCGCGGCTGGCCCTGGAGGTGCGCGACGACCTGGGTCGGTTGCCGGGGCCAGCGCGGTCGCTCGGCATCCCCACGTGGTTCTACGGTCACGAGCCGCCGAACGTCTTCGCCGACGGCATCGCGAAGTATTTCTCCAACGCGATCCGCGAGGACGGCCTGCTCGCGCGGTGCGACGCCGGCGTCGTCGTCATGCCGGGCGCCGCCGGCACGGTCCAGGAGGTCTTTCAGATCGCCACGCGGCTGTACTACGCGCCAGCCGGCGCGACGCTGCCCCGGGTGGTGCTGGTCGGCGAGCAGCACTGGCGCGAGACGTTACCGGTCGTGCCGCTGCTGGCCTCCCTCGGGACGGACCGGGCCCTGGGCGACGCCGTCCACGTGGTCGCCGACGTGGACGCGGCCCTCGCCCTTCTCACGGGCTGAGGCTCCCGGAGGTCACCGGCCGCGCCCTGTGGCGCAGGTCAGCCGTGCAGCAGCGGCTCCACGTCGACGTGGGCGCTGTCCTCGCCGCCGACTCCACAAACCCCTCTCGGCGGGTGGAGGCGGGTGAGGATGTCGGTCAGCGTCACCACACCGGCGTCGGCCCCGGTGTCGGCGTCGCGCACCACCACCAGGTGGGTGCTGGTGGCCCGCATGCGGGCGAGCACGGCATAGACCGGGGCGTCGGCGGGCTCGCCGTGCACGGGCCGGCTCACCGACTCGACCGGGGCGTGCGGGGCCAGGTCGAGGGTGTC
>JALYVC010000238.1 GCA_030853445.1 Actinomycetota bacterium
GTGGTGTCCGGCTTTCCAGTGGTCGGTGAGAGACTCGCCAAGTAGCCTGCTGCGACCCCGTTGATCTTGGTGAAGGATCCGCCGACCAACAGGTGGGAGCCGATGTTCTCGATGTGGTTGACCTGGCCTGAAGCAACAGACTTGAAGCCAGGGACCAACGAGCCGTCACTGGTCTTGAGTGCCGCGATGTTCCGAACGGACGTTCCGTTGATGGCGGTGAAGAGGCCACCGATGTAGGCGATGGAGCAGTCCGCGGAAAGGGCCACGGTGTTGACCTTGGCTACGTTGGTCCCGTTTGTGATGTTGGGCGCGAAGGAGGTCATCGTCCCAGGCGCGGACCCTTGGAACGAGAACACCCCGGTCCGGGGATATACCTTGCTCCCGGACTTGATGCCGTAGCTGAACGTGCCAGCCGCGAACATCAGCCCGCCACAAGGAGTCAGCTGTCGCACCGTGTCACCGTTTCCGGTGGTGCCGTTGAGAGCGATGCTGGGGGTCCAGGTGGCCGCTGTGGGGGACACGCTGCCCGCCGGCGCGGGTCCAAAACCGGGTGTGGCAGAGGCTGCAGCCGCGCCGGCAAGCAGAACGATCGCCGTTAGCGGGGCGGCAACCCCGAGTACTTTTCGCACGGAACAAGTCCAATCTTTCAGCGGATGCGGGACACGTCGAAGAGGCGTCGGGCTTGTGCCCTCACCGGTCGTTGACCAAACAGTGACCAGTCCTTGACCAGTCCATGACCATCGTGAGTCGCCAGCGTACCCCCGGGCCCAGCGCGGTGTTGCCGGTTCGACGATCTCGGCTGCACGCTGGCGGCGTCAGCTCGCAGCCGCGTGACTGGCGAGTGCACCGACCAGTTTGTCACGCAAAGGTGTCCGGACACGGACAGGTCCGGCCATTGCGTGGGGGGCCCTTCTGGGCCACGCGTCAGCCGACCCATCCTGCCCGAGTAGGCACGAGGCTCCAGGAAGCCAGCCGACAGGGTCTCTCGGAGGACGATCAGGCGACGTGCTGTGGCCGGTTTCGGCCCCCCAAGGTGGGAGACAGTTTCGAGACCAGTAGCGGTGGCGATCGGCGTCCGACCTCCGCCCCAGGCCCCAGGCCCCAGGCCCCAACGCAGAAAAGGCCCGTTGCCCCCTCCCACCGGTGAGGGCGGGAGGGGGCGGGAGGATGAGGAGGGGCTAAGCGCAATACCGTTCAGTTAATGGTTTCGATGGGGTGGCGAGGTGGGTGCTGGGGTTGGGGCCAGCCGGCGTGATGGGCTCGTTTGACGTGCCACTTGACGTACTTGCGCTTGATGACTCGGGGTGCGGCTCGTAGTCGTCTGGCGGGGTTGAGCCGGCTGAGGAGCCGGTGCAGGAACAGGGCCCACCCAGGGTGGTCGCGGTCGCGCGGGTCAGTGTCATGGGCGTCGTGGGTGTCGTGAGGGGGGAAAAGCGCCCGGGTGGGCGATGGTCTGGCGGGTGATCCGTAGCGCGGCGACGAAGCTGACCTGGTCGGGGTCGTGGCCGCCGTGCAGGGCCGCGTCGGTCATGAGGGTCCGGATCGCGTAGTGGCAGCACAGGTGGCCCCAGATCTCCTGCAGGACCAGATCCGGGGACTTGCTGCGCAGCACCGTGCGGGGGCCCCGCTGGTGCGTCTTCAGCTCGTCGAAGGCCAACTCGATCTCCCACCGCTGCGCGTAGGCCGCGGCCAGGTCCGCGGCGGGCGCCTCGCCCGGGTCGAGCAGCGTGGTGAACAGCCGGTAGCTGGTGTCGTTGTCCCGTCCGTCCTCGAGCCGGTAGTCGATCACCCGCACCAGCATCGGCTCCTGCGCGCGGGCCGAGGCCGGGGTCTTACGGCGCAGGTGCGCCAGCCATGACCCGTCGTCCAGGTCGCGTACGTGCACCGGAGTCGGGGCGGTCGGATCGGTCCGGACCCGCCACAACAGGTCTGCTCCGGTCGCAATCGCACTGCGCCACAATGCATACGAGAAGAACCCGCGGTCAGCCAGCACCAGCATCCCCGGCGACAACGCCGACAGGAGCGAGGCCGTCAAGGTCGACTCGGACTGCCGGTACGCCCCCACCTGCGCCGCGAAGATCGCGTGCGTCCCGCACTCGGCCAACGCCACTACCCGCGCCTGCGGGAACGCCGCCCGCTCACCCTTGTTCACCCCCGGCCGGCCGAAGAAATCGTCATTCTCGACCGTGTCGGCGACGTCGAGGCAGTACCCGTCGACCGCGACCAACCGCCGCCCCGCCAACCACACCCCCGGCATCGCCTCGGTCCCGATCGGGGCCGCGACCGCCTCGAACAAAGCCTTGACCGGGCCCGACCCCAACCGGGCTCGCGCCTGGAAGATCGCCGACTTACTCGGTGGCGTGTAGCTCTCCTGCCAGCCCGAGGCCCACGACAGCCCGTCCGTCAGCTGCGACAGCACATCCTCGTACGACCCTTCCGAGTACAACGCCATCCCGATCGCGAAGTACGCCATCACCCTCGCCGGCAACGAGCGGTGCCGCTGCTCTCGGCGCCCCGCCGCCTCGATCACCTCATCGACCAGACCCGGCGGGAACACCCGCGTCAGCACCCCCACCGACACCAGATCCGCCAACCGACGCTCCGACTCCGGCTTCTTCCATCCCGCACGAGGCATGCCACCAAACTACACCCCTGTGATACTAACTGAACGGTATTGGGGCTAAGCGGCCTGGGTCTGCAGTGAGGTGCCCCATTCCCTCCGGACAGTGGGCCCCATAGAATGGGGTGAACAGAACGGATGAGCACATGGGAAATACTCGCAGGAAGTTCTCTGCCGAGTTCAAGGAAGCAGCCGTCCGGGAGGTCATCGACAAGTCCCGCCCGATCGCGGACGTCGCTCGTGAGAATGGCTTGGTCGCGCAGACCCTGGGAAACTGGGTCAATGCCTGGCGGGCCGAGCACGCCGGAGACGAGCCGGCGTTGAATCTCACCGAACGGGCGAGGCTGAAAGAGCTCGAGCGGGAAGTACGCGAGCTGCGGATGGAGAACGAATTCCTGGGAAAAGCGACGGCTTATGCCGGTGATCGGGG
>JALYVC010000491.1 GCA_030853445.1 Actinomycetota bacterium
GCGAACCTGTCCCCCAGCCCGAGGACGAGGCCGGCCGGCTGCCGGGTGGGATCCGGCACGACCTGCGACCGCGAGGCCCACCCACCCGCGGCAGGCCTGCTCGACCGCTCCCACACGGGCGCCAGGCCACGACGGGAACGCGGTGGTCGACGCCACCTCGGCGGGTGGGTCGAGAGCGGCCCGCCCGCGTCCGCCCGCGCGGGCTACGACGTCTCGTCGTCCGGCCAGCCGTGGCGCCGGCTGAGGTGGGCCTGGACCCGCGCGATGTCGGCCGCCGACGGCAGCTCGTCGGTGACCCTGGTGACACCGACCCCGATGTCGGCCGTCACGGCGCCCGGCTCAGCTGGTGCTCCAGTCCTGGTGAGGGCGGCCACCTCGGCGGCGATCTGGCTGACCTCGTCCTGCGTGAGACGTCGTCGCAGGAGGGCGAGGACCGGGATGAAGTCGGTCGAGGGGATGCCGGCTGGATACCCCGCGGTCAGCCACTCCAGCACACCCCGGAGGCGGTCAGTCATCGCCACCGCAGCCCCACCCCTACTTGGCGACCAGGATCGGGTAGACGTGCTCGAACGAGACTGCCTTGCCGAACCCTGAGGCCACGACGATCGTGATCCCGAGCACCACCCCGGCGAGGACCACGAGGAAGCACACGACGGCGACGGCCCGGCCGACGGGGTGCGGGCGGGCAGTCTCGTCCACCTCGGCGGACCCGCCCTGGCCGTAGGCCATCGAGCGGATCCCGGCGGCGAAGACCAGCGGCAGACCGGCTCCGAGCACCAGGCTGACGAGCAGCACCTTCCACGAGCCCTGCAGGGCCAGCACGACCTGGTTCACCTGGCCGTCTCCAGCTCGCGGGACTCGAGCGTCGCGGCAGTCGGCTCCCACTCGTCGTTGACGTTGCCCGCGTGCACCGGCTGCCGCCGCGAGTGCACGTAGATCGAGGTGGCGACCCCGATGAGCACGAGGAAGACGACCACCGCGCCCGCGAGGCCGCCGACGAGGTGGCCGACCCACCACATGGCCGCACCGACCAGCGCGGCGGCGGGCAGCGTGACCAGCCAGGCGGCCACCATGCGCAGGGCCACTGCCCACCGCACCTGGGCACCCTTCCTGCCGACGCCGGTGCCCAGGATGGAGCCCGTGGCGACGTGGGTCGTGGACAGGGCGAAGCCGAGGTGGCTCGACGAGAGGATGACCGCCGCCGAGGCGCTCTCGGCGGCCAGGCCCTGGGGCGGGGCAATCTCGACCAGGCCCTTCCCGAGGGTGCGGATCACCCGCCACCCTCCGAGGTAGGTGCCGACGGAGATGGCCAGCGCGCAGACGAGCTTGACCCAGAAGGGGATGGCTTTGGTGTCGGTCCAGTGCCCGCTGCCGATGAGGGCGAGCGTGATGACGCCCATCGTCTTCTGCGCGTCGTTGGTGCCGTGGGCGAGCGAGACGAGCGAGGCGCTGCCGATCTGACCCCAGCGGAAGCCGTTGTCGGTGAAGCGCTGAGCGACCCCCGAGGTCACGCGGTAGACCAGCCAGGTGCCGGTGGCGGCGACGAGGCCCGCGATGAAGGGGGACGCGACCGCCGGGAGGATGACCTTGCCGACGACGCCGTCGAGCTTGGCGCCCGAGCCGACCCAGTGGACCCCGCCGACGCCCAGGGCGGCGACGGCCGAGCCGATGAGGCCTCCGAAGAGCGCATGCGACGACGACGACGGGATGCCCAGCAGCCAGGTGAGCAGGTTCCACACGATGCCGCCGACCAGCCCGCAGAGCACGATGAGCAGCAGCGCATAGCCGCCGTCGGCTGTGAACTGCGGCAGGGGCAGGCCTGACGTGTCTTGGATGTTGATGACGGCGTTGGTCACAGTGAGGGCCACCTCGACCGAGAGGAAGGCGCCGACGAGGTTGAGCGCACCCGACAGGGCGACCGCGACCTTGGGGCTGAGGGCTCCGGTGGCGATCGAGGTCGCCATCGCGTTGCCGGTGTCATGGAAGCCGTTGGTGAAGTCGAAGGCGAGAGCCGTCACCACGACGAGCGCGAGGATGACAGTGGCAGTGGTCACGTGAACCAGTCTCGGGCCGCCGAAGGGGTGCTCCTGACCGTTGGCGTCAGAGTTCAGCCACTGTTCACCTTGCGCGAGCGCGTCTGGCGGCCCGCTCGGCCTCGCGACGCCGTAGCGACTCCTCCTCCAGCTGCCCCGCGACCTCCCTGGTGGGGGCGTCACCGCCGCGCACCGCAGGCACCCACCAGCGGTCGTCCCCTCCTCGCGGGACCTGCGGGTAGTCGTCCATCGCCTGCTCGAGCAGCGCCTCGAGGCGCGTGCGCAGCTCGGCGGTCACGGCATACGGGTCCTCGTCGGGGCCGGGGTGCATGGGCTCGCCGAAGAGCACGGTCACGGCCGTGCCGCGGCGCAGGCTCCAGCGCGGGCCGGTGGTGAGCAGCCGCTGGCTGCCCCACACGACGACCGGGACGAGGGGCACCCGCTCCCAGATGGCGATCGCCGCTGCGCCGGGCTTCGCCGCCTTGATGGTGAAGGAACGGCTGATCGTGGCCTCGGGGAAGACGCCCACGACCTCACCGGCCCGCGCCGTGCGCACCCCGGAGCGCAGGGCCGCGACACCGTTGCTGCGGTCGACCGGGATGTGGCGCATCGCCCGCATGACCGACCGCACCACGGGCGGGTCGAAGACCGCCTCCTTCGACATGAAGCGCACGAACCGCGCCCGGCGTCGTCCTGCGCGGCCGACGAAGGTGAAGTCGAGGTAGGAGACGTGGTTGCTGGCGAGCACTGCCCCGCCCTCACGGGGGATGTGCTCCGCGCCCCGCACAGTGAGGCGCACGCCGAGCAGCCGGAAGAGCAGGGCGACCGCGCCGTTGACGAGCCAGTAGGTGATGTCTCTCATACCCAGCCATCCGTTGCCGCACGGTCGGCCGGTTTGGCCTGCCCGTTGGTCGAGGATTTCACCCCGCTCGACGGGTGCCACCCCCGCCCCCCTTGAATGCCGCGACGTGCAGGGGGTTGACTCGGGTGCAGACCCACCCGCACCGACGCCGGAGGATGCCCGTGTCCAGCCAGACCCTCGAGAACCTCAGCCACGAGGACCGCTCGTTCCCGCCCGACCCGGCGTTCACCGCCCAGGCCAACGGCACGCAGGCGATGTACGACGCCGCCGCCGCCGACTACGAGGGCTTCTGGGGTGACCAGGCCCGCAGCCGCATCTCGTGGAGCAAGGACTTCACCAAGGTCCTCGACTGGAGCAACGCCCCCTTCGCCACGTGGTTCGAGGACGGTGAGCTCAACGCTGCCTACAACTGCGTCGACCGGCACGTCGAGGCCGGCAACGGCGACCGCGTGGCGATCCACTTCGTCGGCGAGCCGGAGGGCGACACCCGCGACATCACCTATGCCGAGCTGCAGGGCCTGGTGATGAAGGCGGCCAACGTCCTCACCGACCTCGGCGTCGAGAAGGGCGACCCGGTCGCCATCTACCTGCCGATGATCCCCGAGGCCGCGGTGGCCATGCTCGCCTGCGCCCGCATCGGCGCCCCGCACTCGGTCGTCTTCGGCGGCTTCTCCTCCGAGGCACTCAACACCCGCATCCAGGACGCCGGCTGCAAGGTCGTCATCACCGCCGACGGCGGCTACCGCCGGGGCGCCCCCTCGGCCCTCAAGCCCGCGGTCGATGCGGCGCTGGCCAAGGCGCCCACCGGCGTCGAGCACGTCCTCGTCGTCAAGCGCACCGGCCAGGACGTCGACTGGACCGACGTCGACATCTGGTGGGACGACGCGATGGACAAGGCTGCCGAGACCCACGTGCCCATGGGCATGGAGGCCGAGCACCCGCTCTTCATCCTCTACACCTCGGGCACCACGGGGAAGCCGAAGGGCATCTTCCACACCACCGGCGGTTACCTCACCCAGGTGGCCTACACCAACTCCGTGGTCCACGACGTGCACCCCGAGTCGGACGTCTACTGGTGCACCGCCGACATCGGCTGGGTCACCGGCCACTCCTACATCGTCTACGGGCCACTGCAGAACCACACGACCGGTGTGATCTACGAGGGCGCGCCGGAGCATCCGTCCTGGAGCCGGCACTGGGAGATCGTGCAGAAGCACAAGGTCACGATCTACTACACGGCGCCGACGGCCATCCGCGCGCTCGTCGGAGCGGGCGACGGTCACCTGGAGGGCTACGACCTCTCGAGCCTGCGGCTCCTGGGAACGGTCGGCGAGCCGATCAACCCCGAGGCCTGGATGTGGTACCACGACCGCGTTGGCGGCGGGCGCTGCCCGATCGTCGACACGTGGTGGCAGACGGAGACCGGATCGATCCTGATCTCGCCGCTCCCCGGCGTCACGCCGACGAAGCCGGGCTCGGCGACGCTTCCCCTGCCCGGCATCGCAGCCGAGATCGTGAACGAGATCGGCGAGGCCGAGCCTCGCGGGGGCGGCGGGTACCTCGTGCTGAAACGCCCGTGGCCGTCGATGCTGCGCACGTTCTACGGCGAGGACGAGCGCTACGTCGAGACCTACTGGTCGCGCTTCGGGCCGCGCGTCTACTTCACAGGCGACGGCGCGAAGACGGACGAGGACGGCTACTTCTGGCTGCTCGGGCGCGTCGACGACGTCATCAACGTGGCCGGCCACCGCATCTCGACCGGCGCAATGGAGGAGGTCCTCGCCTCCCATCCCGCCGTCGCCGAATGCGCGGTGATCGGCGTGCGCGACGCCATCAAGGGCGAGCTCCCTTGCGGCTTCGTGGTCCTGAAATCGGGGGTAGCCATGCCAGCAATCGAGGTCGAGCGAGAGATCGTGGCGCTGGTGCGCGAGCGCATCGGGCCGGTGGCCGCCCTAAAGCGCGTCTTCGCGGTCGACCGGCTGCCCAAGACGCGCTCCGGGAAGATCCTGCGCGGCACGATGCGCAGTATCGCCGATGGCGAGCCCTGGGCGATGCCCGCCACCGTCGAAGACCCGGCGAGCCTCCATGAGATCGAGCGCGTCCTGGGGCGCGTATCGTGACGCGGCGCTGGCTCGCCGCGGCCCTTATCGCGAGCGCCGCCCCCGCCTTCGCTCAGACCCCGCCGGCGGCCTCGCCGGCCACCGGCACGGTGACCACCCGGGCCAGCGC
>JALYVC010000239.1 GCA_030853445.1 Actinomycetota bacterium
TCGAGGTGGGGGCTGCCGAGGCGGGTGTGGACGGTGACGGTGGTGCCGTGCAGGTGCGGGGGGACGGAGTACCGGTTGCCCCGGTACGCCACCAGCGCCTGCGCGGACACGACCCGCTCCACACTCAGGGACGGTCAGGGCCGCGGGGAACGGGGTCGGTAACGGCGCCAACGGTTCCCGTTTCGCGGTGACCGCGACCGAGGACCGTCCGTCCGTCGTCGCCCGTAGGCGGGTGTCGCCGCGGGTGGTGCACCACTTGTCGAGCCGGGCCTGTGCCTCCTCGATGCTGATGTCGTCGGGTAGGGTCCACCAGAACCGTTGCGCAGCCACATGGTTCGCCTTCTCGACCACCCCTTTGCGGTTCCCACGGCGCGGAGGGCACGGTCGGACGGTTACGCCGTAGTGCTTCGCGACGGCAGCGAACGTGGCGGTGACCCGTTTCGTCTCGGGGCTGACCACGGTCGCCATCCGGTCGAACCGCCAGTCCTTCGTGAGCCCGCCGAGGGCGCCGGCGATGTGGTGCAGCCCCTCGATGAGATGCGGCTGGTCCTCGGACTCGCACAACAGCCCCCGCCATCTCCCGGAGTGCGACAGGGCCCCGACGAGCAGGTGGGCTTCCTTGCCCCAGCCCCAGTGCGCAGGTGGGTCGGGCAGCTCGACCCAGTCCCACTGCGTCTCCGCACCGGGCGGGTGGTCAATGACCGCGACCGCCCGGCCCTTCGTCGGGGCGCACGACTCGCACGCCGGCCGCAGCCCTCGCGCCCGGACGGCCCGGGTCATCGTCGGGTACGAGCGGTCGTATCCGAGGTCGAGGAGCTCGTCGTACAGGGCCGAGGCCCACAGGTGCGGGTCATCGCTGAGGCGTTGGCGCACGTACGCGGCGTAGGGCTCGAACGGGTCCTGCTGCTGGCTGCTGCTGCGGACCCGGACGCCGGCTTCGCGGCCGGCGAGGTAGGCGCGGATGGTCTTACGGTCGCGGCCGAGGTGGCGGGCGATCGCGGAGATCGTCCATCCCTGGCGGTGGAGTGCGTGCACGTCGATGTCGTCCTCCCGTGTGAGCATGAGCGGAGGGGCTCCTTCGGGTTGGTCGGTGGTCAGAGACCACCAGCCTCGAAGGAGTCCCGCCCAAGGTGGCGAAGCCACACGGGTGGGGATTTTCAGTGAGCAGGTCTGAGGACTTTCAGTTGAGCGCCATCACCGCCGAGCTCATCACCGGGCCGGAAGGCTCCGGGGCGTGGCGCTCACGTTCACCCTCTTGCGGGGACGCGGACGGGCCAAGGGCTTCTGACGCCCCGCCTCAGCTCAGAGAAGTGGGCGCCCGTAGTGCAGTGCAGTGGGTGTCGCGGCGGTCGTCAACTTGCGCTGCTCGTTATTGGTGGGGGGTTTCTCTCCCGCAGGAATGGCAGGTGTGGAAGGACCCAGTCGACACAGATGAGGCGCGCCGCCGGGGCTAGCGCGAAGGACCAGATGATGGATGCGGCGACGTCCGTGGGGTAGTGCACCGCGTCGATCGTCAGTGATGCGGCGACACCGATGATGAGGAGGGCACCCCCGGATACTGCGAGGCGGGACCACCTGGAGCCGTGGAGCACATAGATCAAGGCAATGACAAGGACAGTCACGAAGACCATGTGTCCGCTCGGGTAGGACGGGTCGACCTGTAATGGGGTGTAGGGATGCGCCATGAGATGGGGGTCTGGGCGTGGGCGATGCACCATGAGTTTGATGATGTCCGACGGGATCCACGTCGCAGCGACGACACCGGCGAAAGCAGCCGCCAGCCGGAGCCGCCCACTGGCAGCCCAGATACCTGCGGCGAGGATGACCGTGAGAATCACCGCCGGCACGGGGCTGAACAGCCGGTACACGAACGTTGTTACGTTGCCGATGGGGCCGGCGTGCAGGGCATTGAGTGTCTCGGTTGTGCCGGAGTCGATGGTCGGGTCCGCCCGCAAGGCGAACCCGATGCTGGTGATCAGCGCGATTGCCACCACGGCGACCACGAGAGTGGCGACCGGATGCCTGGAGGGTTGCACGAGCCGATTCTCCCGGGCTTGTGTGCGGGTGTGGTCTGCGGGTGGCGTCGGGGTCGACATGATTCAGCGTTGTCCTGCGCGGGCGACGAATCGGCGGTGCAGGGCTCCGGCTGCAGCTCCAGCGTGGACGTATCGCGCCAGAGTGAACGTCGGGGTCATGCCCGCGCCTGGACGCGGAGTCGGACAGCTCGGTAACCGACACCGGTGAGCACAACGATGATCCCGGCGGTGATCGAGCTGACCGGGAGCGTGATGATGAGAATGAGACACCCGATCATGCCCGCGATGGCGAGGAAGCGCGGGTATCGGCGGTTCGCCCGGTCCTGGGTCCAGGCGGAGGCGTTGGCGACGAAGTAGTAGAGCAGGACCCCGAAGCTTGAGAACCCGATGGCCCCACGCAGGTCGGTCACCGCGATCAAGATGCAGACAAGTAAACCGAGGGCGATTTCAGCCCGGTAGGGGACTTTGAAGCGCGGGTGGACAGCGGAGAACCAGGTGGGAAGGTCGCGGTTGCGGGCCATCGCGAGACTCGTGCGGCCGAGGCCCGCGATCATCGCCAGAAGGGCCCCGAGGGCGGCCGCGGCTGCACCGATACGGATCACAATTCCCGGCCACCCGGCTCGTGCGGTGTCGGCGACGGCGCCGAGCGGTGCAGTCGTCGAGGCCAGGCCGGCCGGGCCGAGGGCGTGCAGAGCGGACACCGCGACCAGGGCGTAGACGACGAGCGTGATCGTCAACGCGGTGGTGATCGCTCGCGGGATGGTGCGCGTGGGGTTGATGACCTCTTCACCCATCGTCGCGACTCTGGCGTAGCCGGCGAAGGCGAAGAACAGGAACCCGGCCGACTGGAGTGTCCCGTACACGCTCACGGGGGGCCCTGGTTGGGCGGTCGAGGTTGATGTGTGCGTGAATCCGATGAGCACCGCCACTGTCAGGGCGGCCAGGGACACGGCGACGAGGATCCTGGTCACGAGCGCGGTGCGGGTGATGCCGAGGGTGTTGATGACCGTGAGGGCCACCACGGCCAGGATCGCGACCGGCCTCGCCAATGGGCCGGGTACGGCGTAGGTGGCGAAGGTGATCGCCATCGCGGCCGAGCTCGCGCTCTTTCCGACCACGAAGGACCAGCCCGCCAAGAAGCCCGACCACGGGCCCAGCTGTTCGCGGCCGTACACATAGGTGCCACCCGATGTGGGGTACTGGGCGGCCAGCTGGGCGGATGAGGTGGCGTTGCAGAACGCGATGAACCCCGCCACGACCAGGCCCACCAAAAGCCCGGCGCCGGCAGCAGCGGCGGCCGGCGCGAACGATGCGAAGATCCCGGCGCCGATCATCGAGCCGAGACCGATGACAACGGCGTCACCCAGATTGAGCCGACGCGCAAGGTCGCCGCCGGGCAGCCCGTTCGGGGGGCTGGTCATGACTGCTCGCCGTGGGGCAGGATCTCGTCGGCGAGCTCACGTATCGCACGGCGGCCGTCCTCGAGCGCGGCGACCCCGGCCGGTGTGGCCCGGTAGACCCGCCGGGTGCGGCCCCCCACCACGACGTGTTCGGAGACCAGCAGCCCGTCCCGTTCCATCCGATGCAGCGTCGGATACAAGGTTCCCGGTGACAAGTCGTATCCGTGATGAGCCAGCTCCTCGCTCATCCAGGCACCGTGAACCGGTTCCGCCGCGGCGTGATGCAACACATGCAGCACGATCGCTGCCCTTTGAAGTTCATACACACCACCAAGATATCGGGTAACGATATCGGTGTGCAATACCGACGGACACCACGGTGGCAGAGGCGACCGTTCACCAAGCATGGCGGGCGCCGTCTCTCTCGCGCTGGACGCGTCACGCAGTTCTTTGACTTTCTGCGGGGTCGAGTCGACATGGCCCGCATGGACGCTCGCCGGGGTCATACCGTCGTAGCAACAGCCTTGGTCAGCGGGGCCTGGTGAGGCAGGGGTGTGGCGGCAGGTGCGACGGATGTTGACGGCGACGGACCGGTGGGAGATCTCGGCGGGGCTGAAGGCGGGGTGGTCGCTCCGGAAGATCGCGGCCGACCTGGGTCGGGCCCCGTCTGAACTGAACCGCCCTTTCGTGGCTGATGACTCCTTCCTCATAAGTCAACTTGCCCGTGCCCGGCGCCCTGGCCCCGCTCGGGGCGATCAGCGCCGTCCCCGCGCTCCGCTGACGCGCCGCCGAGCAACCTGGTCCGGGTGACCCTCGGCGCGTCAGCCGGCTGCGGTTACCTGGGTGCGGGAATGGGCCAGGCGGTAGGAGTGGGTACCGGTCTCGATGATGGTCCCGTGGTAGGTGAGCCGGTCAACGATGGCGGCGCATAGCCGGGGGTCGCTGAAGGTGCTGGTCCAGCCGGAAAAGGACTGATTGGAAGCGATCGCGACGGAGTTCTTCTCCTCCCGTTCGGTCAGGACCTGGAAGAGGAGCTCGGCGCCGCGGCGGTCGAGTTCCATGTAGCCCAGCTCGTCGATCATCAGCAGATCCACCCGCCCGTACCGGGCGATCGTCTTAGCCAGCTGCTTGTCGTCAGCGGCCTCGACCAGCTCGTTGACCAGCTTCGTGGCCAACGTGTACTTCACCCGGTGACCTTGCTCGGCGACCGCGGTACCCAAGGCGATGAGCAGGTGGGACTTGCCGGTTCCGGAGTCCCCGATCAGGCACAGGGGGTCTCCTTTGCGGATCCAGTCGCCCTTGGCCAGCTCGTGCACCGTGGCCGGGTTGACCGCCTCGTTGGCGCCGAAGTCGAAGTCGCCGAGCCACTTGTCCCTCGGGAACCCGGCCGCCTTGACCCGGCGAACGCTGGAGCGGCGGTCCCGATCGTCGACCTCAGCCATCAGCAACTCGGCCAAGAACCCTTGGTAAGTCTGCTGCTCCTTCGTGGCGGCCGTGAGGGCTTCATCGACCACCGCCCGGATCGTGGGTAGCCGCAACCGCCGGCATGCGTGGTCGACGGCGGCGATCGCGGCTTCCTCGGTCAGGCCCCGCCGGCGGCGCAAGGTCGGGGTGATCGAGGTCGTGGGAGCGGTCGGGCTCATCAGGTGGTGCTCACTTTCGCATCGAAGGCGTCCGGGCCGGTATCACCGGTTTGACTGGTCGTGGTGCGTCGTCGCGGGAGCAGCTCGTCGTAGGCGGCCACGGACGGCAAGGGCCGGGTGTCGGGTGGTAGTCCCGCGATCACCGAAGCAGGGTCGGTCAGCCGGCGCTGGGTCAGGGAGACAACTCGTTTCTCGCGTGCACCACCGTGAGCAACACCGTGACGGCCCCTGGTAGCCCCACCCTCACCCTCGGTCGTGGTGGTGGCGTGGCGGCGTGCCTCGACGGCGACGACGTCGGCGGTCACCGCGCCGACCGAGAGTGCGGCGCTGATCCCGGCGGCCACGTCGTCCGCGGACAGGGACCGATGTAGCAGAAGGACGTCGAGCAGCTCGCGGGTACCGTCCGTGTCGCCGTTGACCTTCCGCGACGCAGCCCAGAACGCCTCGTGCTCGGACGTGAAGGCCCCAGCAGCGCGAGCCTGGGACAGCGCCGTCGACCCCGGCAGAGCGCCGGGCTTGAACCGCAGCACCTCCAGATAGTGGTCCAGAACCACCCGATGCCCAGTCCGGGCAGCGACCCATGAGTGCGTCGCCGCGACGATCCGCCCGTCGAACACGACCACCTGGGACGCCCGGAGGGAGACGCGGACCCGTCGACCGATCAGGTGCGCCGGCACGGAGTACTTGACCATCCGTACGGTGATCATGGAGGAGCGGTCGACCCGCGGGTGCAGCACCAGGCCCGGTTCGAACGCCTCATCCGGCAGCGGACGAAGCAACGGCCGCTCAGCAACAAAATCAGAGCCGATGGTGTTGGTGTGCCCCCTGATTCGCCGGTGCTCATCCGCGGCCTCCCAGCCGCGAATCTGGTCGTTGAGCTGATCGAGAGTGTCAACCTCGGGCATCGGGCTCAAGTGGTTACGGCGGAACCAGCCGACCGCGCCCTCAACGCCGCCCTTCTCGTGCGCGCCCTCGATCCCGGGCTGGCAGTAGAACGGGTCGAAAGAGTAGTGCGACCGGAACAGCACCCACCGCACGTTCTCATTCCTGGCCCGCCCGGGGCCCTGGATGACGGCGGCGACCGCGCAGGTCAGGTTGTCGTACTTGATGTGCCGGGTCGGGACTCCACCGATCGCCTCGAACGCCTCGATGTGGCCTTGCAGGAACGCTTCCTGAGCCTGCGTCGGGTACAACCGGTGGATCGCCTTGCCGGAGTGCGAGAGCCACAACACGAACATGTAGCACTTGGTCTTCACCCCACCCAGGACGACCCAGACCTCACCGAAGTCGACCTCGGCCTCCTCACCAGGTGCGTGCTCCTGGGCGATGAACGCCTCGACCCTGCGGCCGCCCTCCAGGTCGATCTGTACCCGACGGATGCGCACATAGTCCCGCACGGTCGAGTACGACAGGCCTACGGCCGCGTGCTCGTCGCCCAGACGAGCCAGGATCCGGGTTGCAGTATGCCTTTGTTTCCTGGGCGCGTCCAGATCCGCCCGCAGCATGACGTCGATCGCGTCCCTGAACGGCTCCAACCGAGGCGACGAGCGAGCCGGCCGCTTCCGCACCGGTGGCTCCGCCACCGCCAGCGCCTGGCGCACCGTACGGCGGTGCACACCATGTCGGCGCGACAGCTCCCGGATCGACATCTCCTCCACCCGAGCGTCCCGGCGAATCAAAGCGAACAGCTCCACACGTGATCCCATCCCAGCCCACCGTCTCTTGAGAACCATCGGATGGAACCAAGGCTCAGGTGGGGCCAGATCAAACCGTCACAACCACCCCGGCGCGTCGCACGTGGAGCCAGATCAGGCCGTCACGGTGGGGCCAAGTCAACCTGTCACAGTCAGGGGCGTCACCAGCCAAGGCCGAGAACCGGCGAGCGCGAGAGACGGCGCTGTCCGGGAAGCGGCAACCTCATTCGTCGTGCGTGAGCATGGGGAGCCCGACCCAGCAACTGCTGATCGTGGGCTTCATCGACGCCTTGCGGGGGAAGGGCCACGCTTGTTGTGGGCTCGAGTCGGTCTGTCGGGTCCTGCCCCAGGGCTGTCAGGTCGCCGTTCGGCGTACCCGGGCCTGGCGTCAAGCCGGGCCTGGCTTGACACCAGCGCGCCCCGTACTCTCGTCCTCCATGCCCATGCCTTTGGTCAACACAGTGGATTGCGGCTCGACGAGGCCCCTTTCGCGCATCTGTTGCGCGGTGCCGAAGGACTCGATGATGACGCACTGGGCATCCTGCAGCGGCTCTACGTGGGCCCGCACGCCCCGGGCCATGAGGGCGCAGGTCGTCACAACAGGTGGCTGAGGGGGCCGGCAACATCTCCTCAGGGGCCGACGGCTGCGCTTACGGGGCCGGGTTGTCGGTGGGGGGTACCGCCGCGGGGGAGCCGGCAAACTTCTGCAGAAACGGTCCGATGATGTCCATCGGCAGTGGGAACACGACGGTCGAGTTATGGTCGGCGCCGAGCTCGAGCAGGGTCTGTAAATAGCGCAGCTGCAAAGAGGCCGGGCTGCGGCTGAGGGTGTCAGCGGCCTGACGCAGCTCCTCCGAGGCCTGGAGCTCCCCGCGGGCGTTGATGATCTTGGCCCGCCGTTCCCGTTCGGCCTCGGCCTCGCGGGCCATGGCTCGCTGCATCGACTCGGGAATCTCGACGTCCTTGATCTCGACCACCTTGACGCTGACCCCCCAGGGCACGGTCTGGGTGTCGATGGTCACGCGTAGGTCCTCGTTGAGGTCGCTGCGATGGGCCAGCAGGGTGTCGAGCTCGGCCCGTCCGAGCACTGAGCGCAGGCTGGTCTGGGCGATCTGGGAGGTAGCGACGGCGAAGTTCTCAACGGCCATCACCGACTTCTCGGGGTCGAGCACCTGGAAGAGCACGACCGCGTTGACCCGGGCCGGAACGTTGTCACGGGTGATGATCTCCTGGGGCGGGATGGTCAGGGTGACGATCCGCAGGTCGACACGCACCAGCTCGTTGAGCAGCGGCAGCAGTAGGTGCGGGCCGGGGCCCAACGGCGGGCGCAGCCGGCCGAACCGGAAGACGACCCCCCGCTCGTACTCGTGAAGCACCTTCAGCGACGTCGCTGCGAGCACGAGCAGCACGACGACGACGACGGCGATCACCGTCCAGATCACGAGCGCCTTCCCTCTTCTTCGGTGCCCCGCAGTCGGCTGCTGCCGCTTACGTCGGTCACGCTGAACGACCCCCACCGGGTCGCGAACCGGTCGGCCGGCACGGGGGGAGCGCCGGGTCGAACGTGGGGCACCTGCTCGGGGAAGCCGGACGGTGTCCGCCACAGGTGCCGAGCCAGCGGGATGCCGGCCAGCACGGCGACGACGACGGACGCCAGCAACAGCAGCGTGTCGGCGACACCAGGCCCTGAGAGGAGCAGGCCAGCGGGTAGCACGACCGCCAACAGCGCTATGCAGCAGGCTATGCCGCGGTGAAACCGGCCCGCCTCGGAGTGCGGCCAGGGGTCGACCTCGCGGGTGATCTCGCGCCCTTGCGTGGAGCTGGTACAGATCTGCTTGACCGGACAGGCGTTGCAGACCGTGGGCTTGGCTCGGTAGCGCATGACCCGCTGGTCGGGGTCGAACGACTGCGGCCAAAGCCACTGGTCCGTAGGACAGAGCCATGCGTCATGGTCCTGGTGGTAGGTGAACGACCCCGTGCGCCACGTGGCCGCTCGCACTGAGGTGCGACGAGCCAACCGGTCGAAGCCGTAGGCGACGCCAATCAGGAAGACCGCGTAGAGCACGACGAGCAGCGCGGCATCCGTTGGTCTGGTCATTCGCCCGACCTCTTGGTCTGGGGGACGAGCTCGGTGAACAGCACGTCCTCGGGCAGCTCCGTGACCGTCTGGCCGGTGCGGAAGTGCCTCAGGCCGAGCCACGTGATGTAGAGGAACGGCAACGTGCCCCCGACGATGAACAAGACATCACCGGGCAGGCGGGCCCACTCGAGCAGCTCGTTGCCCGGGGTGGTGATGAAGCCCAGCGACCGCGCCTCGAAGTAGCCACTGCCGACGGACTTGTAGAGCTGCAGCACGCCGAGCGGGAGCAAGGTGGCGAACACCATCCACGCCAGCCCGATGTTGAGCGACCAGAAGCTGGTCTTCGCCAGTTTCTCGGGCCACTTGTCGGCCGGAATCAGATAGCGCAACGCGAACATCGCCAAACCGACGGCCAGCATTCCGTAGACGCCCATCATCGCGCCGTGGGCGTGGTTGGCGGTCAGGGCGGTGCCGATCTCGTAGTACGACACGATCGGCAGGTTGATGAGGAAGCCGAACACCCCGGCGCCGAGGAAGTTCCAGAACCCGACGGCGACCAGGAACATCACGGCCCAGCGGTGCGGGAAGGGAGCGTCCGAGCGCGACTCCTGCCGTGAACCGAGCTGCAGGAAGCTCCACGCCTCGACGGTGAGGAAGGTCAGCGGGATGACTTCGGCCGCCGAGAAGAACGCGCCGAGCGCCATGTGCTCCACCGGCGTGCCGGAGAAGTAGAGGTGGTGCATCGTGCCGATAACGCCGCCGGCGGAGTAGAGGATCACGTCGAGGAAGATCACCCCGAGGGCGACCTTTTCGCGCACCACGCCGAGCATCACGAAGATGTAGGCCACCATCACCGTGGTGAAGAGCTCAAGGAAGTCCTCGACCCACAGGTGCACCACCCAGAAACGCCAGAACTCGGCCACTGAGAAGGTCGTGTCGGTGCGGGCCAGCAGGCCCACCGCGTAGAAGGCCGGGATGGCCAAGGCCGAGAAGAAGAAGAGCCAGGGCATGTTGCCCCTGGACTCCCGCTTCAGCCGGCCCCGGATGCCGCGGTAGATGATCGCGATCCAGATGAACAGTCCCGCCACGAGCAGGCACTGGAAGACGAACGGCAGGTCGAGGTACTCCCACTGCTGCGCGAAGAGCGGGCCTTTGGCCCAGGAGACGCCGTGGATCGACAGGGCCTCGGCGGCCATCGAGCCGAAGACCACCACGGTCACAGCACCGAGCAGGATATAGGCGAGCACGTGCTGGCGGCGCGGTTCGCGACCGGAGATGAACGGCGTCAGGAAGATCCCGGCGGCGAGGAACGCGGCGGCCGTCCAGAACAGCGACAGCTGCAGGTGCCACGTTCGGGCCAGGTTATAGGGCAGCCACTGGGCGAGGTCGAAGCCGAAGAACGACAGGATGTCGGCGCGGTAGTGTTCCGCGGCGGCGCCCAGGAGGGTCTGGGCAACGAAGAGCAGGGCGATGACGAAGAAGAACCAGGCGCTAGCCCGCTGCGACTTGGTCAGGCCCACGGTGCCGGGCTGACGGAACGCGATCGTCGGTGCCTCGGCGCTGTGCCAGCCGATGTCGCGGCTCCACCGCCCGTAGACGGCGAACATCGCTCCGGTGCCGCCGAGCAGCACGATCAGCGACAGGACACTCCAGACGACGACGTCAGCCGTGGGTCCGTTCTCGACGCGCGGCTCGGCGGGCCAGTTGTTGGTGTAGGAGTATGAGTGGCCCGGCCTTTCGGCGGCTGCGGCCCAGGCCGTCCAGGCGAAGAACGCCGTGATCTGGTGGATCTCCTGAGGGTCGGTAATGACCCGAGGCACCAGGCCGTTTGCCGTGGAGTCCAGACCGAAGAACTGCGCGTAGTGGCTCTTGAGGGCGGCGAACGCCTGGGCCTGGCCGTCGGTGAAGGTGAGGATCTCGGTGTCGGCGTCGTAGCGGTTGGTGCGGTACTCCGTGACAACCGCCCCGTTCGGGTCCGGCGTGCCGGCGGCGACTTGTTGCTGTCTCGCGATCTCGTTCGAACGGCGCAGGTAGTCGGCAGTGAAGTCGGGCCCCAGATACGCGCCGTGGCCCAAGATCGAGCCGTACTCCATCAGACCCCGGGCCTGGAACAGCTGCTGTCCAGCGGTGATGTCCGCACTGGTGAACACCGTTGCTCCTGCTGGGGTGACGACCTTGGCGGGCTGCGGCATCGAGTCGGTGTAGGTGCGGTAGGCGAGGATCCCCATGACGAAGAACCCGAAGAGCATGACGATGGCGACCGCCTGAACCCAACCCTTGCCGATCAGCATCGGCCGGCGCACTGGTGCTTCGGGAGGTTGCGGTGCTTGCTGGGCGGAGGTGGTGTCAACGGCCATCGAACTCCCTTTCGAGTGGCAGATGCCAGGTCAGGGCTCAATACGTGAGCGACACGCCGCCAGGAGGTGCCGGGCTTCGACGAGTGCGCCGATGACATCTGATGTCAACGCAACCTAGACCTCAGGTACTCGAAAATGGGGGTAAGAGAGCCAAAGTTCGGAACTTTCAAGGGACCGGAGCCGAGATGGCGCTACGGGCGGGCCAAGTCCAGCCCGAGCCCCACGCAGTCTCGACGGGACATCGGCACCAGCGCCGATAGGGGGCGTCGGCAGTGCCCGTCTCGATCCTGACGATGACGTACGAGGCCCGGGGTCACGTCGTCAGCCGTGCTTTCGATGGGCCACGCTCGGCACACAAAGGGATGACAGCTGAAGAAGCCGCTCCTCGGGGATGCAGAGGGCTGCAGGTCAGGTGGGAGGACGGCTTAAGACGCCCGTGGTGGCTGATGGCCTGCTGGTTGGTCTCCGCTCGGGACGTCCGTGCGGAGGTAGCGGACACACGCGGCAGGCGACCCCGAACGTCACAGTCCGGCGTGTCCGGGCAGGTGATGGTGCGGGCCGACTCCGGCTACTGCCGCCGCGACCTGATCTCCGCCGCGCTCAAGGCGAAGGCGTGGTTTTCGGTCACCGTGCGGATGAATCCCGCTGTCGTGCGGCGATCGCAGGGATCCGAGAGGACGCGTGGACCACGCTCAAGTACCCGCGGGCGATCTCCGACGAGGACGAGAAGCGGTGGATCTCCGAAGCGCAGGTCGCCGAAACCGCGTTCACCGCGTTCACGTCCGCCCCGAAGGCCCAGCAGATACCGTGCCGGCTGGTGGTGCGCCGGGTCCAGCGCCTCAACGCCAGGGCGGCGACCGGTCAGGGTGGCTGTTCGCCAGCTGGCGTCACCACGGGTTCGTCACCAACTCCTCCCTGACCGCAATCGCGGCGGACGAGACCCACCGTGACCACGCCATCGTCGAGCAGGTCCTGCTCCAACATGCCGAGCTCAACAGCGGCCCGCTTGCGCACGCCCAGTCGGGCAAGTTCGACGCGAACGCTGGCTGCTTATGGCTGCTGGTCCTGGCCTGCCTCGCGTTCAACCTCCTACGAGCCGCGGGGGCCGCCGCCTCCACCCGCCACGCGAAAGCGAGGTGGACCACGCTGAGGACCCAGCTGATTGCGGTCCCGCCCGGGTCGCGTCCTCCGCCCGACGGCTGATGCTGCACCTGCCGACGAACTGGCCCTGGGCGCACGCGTGGGAGAACCTCTGGGCCACCGCCACCGCCAGCAGCTCCTGACCGTCCAGGCCGCCGGCCCCGAGGAACGACCCACCGCGGAAGAGCCGGACAGACCGGCGGCTACGCCGCGCCCCTCGTCCGGGACGGTCCGAAATCACCAGCTGACAACGTCATTGGGCACCCCAAAAATCATCGTCGGTGGATCAGGGCTCAGTGCGTGGGTCGGCCGTGCTTGAGCTCAGTGGTTCGGGACGTGACGGCAGGAACAGTGTGTCGGGTTACGCAGCGGGTCGGGCGCGCGCCCCAGCATCTGAAGCGCCCGCGCCTGCCGGCTGTCGTTCCAACCGTATGTCTCGTGCCAGCCCTCGGCGGAAGCGACGCCGATGGCCTTCTGGTCGAAGCCGAGCCTTTGCACGAGGCTTTCGAAGGAGGGCTTGTCGAGGTCGTCCGGCGCCGGGGCATCGGCCACCGGATTGTCGACTGGGGGCTTCGCGCTGGTGAACAGGTCGGCCAGCAGGCCGGGGAGCGGCACAGGTCGCTCGTCGATGCTCGACATCTCCCACGGTGACGGGTGGCCGATCCGGCGCTCGTCCGCGCGGGTGAACTGCCAGGCGCGGGTAAGCCCCACGACCGCGAGCACGCTGAGCGCCGTCAGGACGAGGAGGGTCCCCATCACCGGGTATCGGTACTTCTCCAGAGGCTCTCTGCGGAGGTAGACGAGGAACACCGCGGCCATCGATGGGATGGTGAGCGCCGCCGTGCCCAAGATGCGCAGCCCGGACACCATGCGTCCGACGACGTCGCTTGAGTGGTGTTGGGCGACATACGTCGCAGCGCCGGCCGTCACGGTGACCAGCAGGAGCAAGATGTTGGTCACCTGCTCTATCTTCCACTCGCTCTGGGTCCCGATCAGCCGCGCGTGGTAGACCACCGTCCCCATCACCAAGGCGATGGCCCACACCGAAACCATCAGCGTGCTCAGCCAGCCCCGGCTCGGGATGCGGAGGTCCACCTGTGCTCGGCACAGCGACCCGTTCGGGATCTCGACCGCGTGCAGCCCCACGGACTGGCCCGGATTGTCGACCTGATCCCAGGACGGCTGTGTGCCCGGTTCGCACGGCTGGTGATTGGGCCGGCCGGCCAGCAGCGCCGCGCTCGAGATGCTGAGACCCGTGGGAGCGGTGAACTCGAAGTGGTAGGACGCGCAGTTCTCCGCGCTTGGGGTGAGCAGCCTGATGCGCGTAGTCCGGCGGCCGAACAGCTCGGGGCGCGCGTCCTTGAGATTTACCCAGCTCCGCATCGGCTCATAGGTGAGTACGTCGTGGTCGTCTGCGTCCCGGTAGTCGGGCGGCGCGAGGTGCGGCTCCTGGAACCGCCAGGTCACCTGCTCCTCGAAGGCCAGCTGAAGGAGTCGGTGCCGCGGGCCGTCGGCGGACAGCAGAACGTAGAGGCTGAAGTTGTGCCACATCCGCTCAAGCACCGCGGCGAACAGCACGTTGTCGAAGTACGCGTCAAGCGCCGCTACGTCATCAGGCAGCTCCTTGACCGCCTCCTTCCCGAGGACCCTGGCTCGCTGCCAGGAGTGGTACTCGTTCTTGGCTTTCCTCACCTCGCGGTAGGGCCCCGAGATGGCCCGGCGGATGTAGTCCTCGACCAGCGGCGGCAACGTCCCGTCGCAGTCGGTCTCACCCAGCAGGGCCGCAGCCCGCAACATCGACTCGTCGAGCTTCTGGGTGAAGCGCAGGCCGAGCATCCGCAGGCTGCCGTCGGACTCGTCGCGCAGATCCAGGCCGACCAGCGTGCGACGCCGCATCACTGACACTGGCAGTAGCCAGTAGCCACCGGGGACCACCGACCCTCCCGAGGCTTGCTGGGCCCCGGCCAGCGGGTGCCCCTCAGGCACCAGCAGGGGCGCGTCGTCGCGGACTCGCACCTCGATCGACGACCGTCGCGCCATCCGACGGTCCGAGGAGAACGAAACCTTCTCGACCCGGCGCAGCACCCACCGGCTGAACTCGAACTGGGCCAGCAGTAGGCGCCGTCCCACCTCTGCACAGAAGGCGTCGTCCGCGCCCGCGACCCCGAGAAGCCGACGGTCTTCACTCGCCTGAAGGGCGTATTCGACGGGCTCGACCGGCCACACCAGCGGCGGCCCGGCTCTCCTGCGGCCCCCGCTCCCGGCAGCTCTCCCTGAGTCCTCTCCACTACGTGACTCGCCCTCCCGTTGCGGTTCACTGCGGTGGCGGGCCCGGCCACCTGCTGAGGAACCTAGGGCGTAGTCGCCGGGCGGCACTAGACAATAGAGCGTAGTTTCGTCGGCCTGGATAGGCACACATTTCGGTGGTGGCGTGCGGTCTGGATGACCGGACAGGCGAGCTGAGCAAGGCCCTGCCCGTGAGCTGGCCGGCTGATGCTGGTCGCTGGCGATGATCGAGGACCCTGCAGCCCCGGAACTCCGTCCTCAGTCCACCCTCGGCCTCTAGAACAGCGGACGCCCCTGCCGAACAGCCCGTCCAGCGGTAACCAACCCGCGCTGATCATGTTGCCCGCGCGCCGCCCTGAAACGCACGTCGACCTGATGCTCGCCGACCCCCTGGCCACAACGTCGATGAGACAAGATCCAGCCTGCATCGAGAACCGCATGCACGGGGTGCCACATGACCTACGAAGGAGGCCGCCTCTGCGTCAAATGCCAGGATGAGCGCGCCTTCGCCACCACCGCCGTGAAGCAGGTCTTATCCGTGACGACGTCATCTTTCCGCGCTGCGGTCAGCGGTTGGAGGGGCCGGGACCTTTGCCCGTGGTCGGCGGCGTGTGTCCGGAGCAAGGTGGGGGGGTGGAGGTGGTGAAGATGCGCAAGTCGACTGTGGTCAAGCTCTTCGTGGGCAGTCTTGTCGGGATGGCCGCGGCCGTCGTGTTGTTCGTCGTGGCGGGCTTGCTGGCCCTGGGAAACGACGTACTCCTCAGGGACGGCCCCGACGTCGTCGGGATCAAGGCGGGCCCGTTCGGCTGGACGATGCTCGGCCTCGCTGTGGTCGCCGTGCTGGGCATGGTCGCGGCGGTGGCCGCGCAGCTCGTGGCCTGGGTCGGCGCGGTCGTGAACACCGCTCAGCTGCCCGACAAGACCTGGTTCATCGTCGTGCTGGTCGGTGGCCTGGTCAGCCTCGGCTTCCTCGCGACTCTGGCGTACGTCATCGGCGGCGCCGACGGCGAGCAGCCGGTGACCGGCGGCCTCGAGCTGCCGCTCGACTCGGCCACGACCGGTCCCGAGGCGGAACTGAACAGGCGCCGGGCCCCTGGCCTGGTCCACCACGAATGACGGACAACGAGCCGTGACCTGGAGGGTGCACACATGGTGGCTGAGCTGAGTGAGCCCCGCTGATGGCAACCTCAGATGTCACACCGGCCGACGGGGATGCCCGTTCGGTTCGGGATGCCCTTTCGGTTGAGGCTCAGCCACACCTTCCGGGCCGTGGACGCCGTAGTTGACCCCGTGGATCCGGCTAATCCTATTGATGGACATAGCATCTCGACTCTTCAGATGAGGCGGGACCTCGATCTCGAGCTGGTGCAGGTGTTGAGGCCGCTGGTGTCCGCGGGTGAGAACGCTGCCGTTCGCGCAGACGGTCTGGGGAGCTCCTGCGGAACCGTGACGACCGAGAGAAGTCCGCCCACGTAGACCACGCCGCCAAGGACGGGACAGGCCTCCTCAGCTGACCTACCCGGCACGATCGCCAACGCCGTCAGTGCGAATCCGGTCGTGCGCATCCGTGATCCCGTTGTCGATCGGGGACATGCGCGGTTCCACACTCCTGGCGAGCGCCACGACGGCGCCGGCGCCCGCAACAAGTAGCCCGACGAGGAGCACGGGCTGATGCCGGCCGAGCAAGGCCCCGGCGAGCAGTGGGCCACCGCCGTACCCGACCTGGCCGGCAAGGCTCGCCAGCGAGTTCATCCGCCCGCGCAGGTGCTCCGGGGCCAGGTCGTTGATCAGGGCCATGAGGGGCGCTGTGTACAGGGTCTCGCCGAGAGCGAACGCCACCAGGGAGAGCAGGAACAGTACGGTGGCGACCGTCGAGCCGGCAGCGAGGCCAGTCGAGCCCAGGAGGGCGAAGCTGGTGGCCCACAGGGCGGCCGTCCCCATCAGGATGCGGGTGCGCCGGTGGCCCTCGAGCCGCTCGACGACCGCCAGCTGCAGGACGGCGACGAGGCCGCACTCGAGGCCGAACCCCCATCCGAGCGTGCGTGTCGAGACGCCCCCCAGAACCCGGGCGAGCCCGGGGACCCCGCTGTCGAACTGTCCGTAGCCGACCAGGGAGGCGGCCACGACCATCAGCAGCAGGGGTCGCAGCCTGCGGTCCCGTAGCAAGGTTTGGTAGCCGGCCCTGACGGGGGTGGTCTCGGCCACGTGTGCGTCCGCCCCCGGGGTGCCCGTCGTCCGGGTGCGCTGACTGAGCAGGTGTCGGACCGGTCCGAGGGCCACGACCAGAGGGGCCACGAAGCTGACTGCGTCGATCACGTAGACCGCGCTGAAGGTCGAGGGCCGGTGCGGGTCGACGATGAGCCCGCCGATGACCGGGCCGAGTCCGGCGCCGATGTTGACGGCGGCGAACCGGGCGGCGAAGTAGCGCTGCCACTGTTCGCGGGGGACGACGTCGACCACGAGGGTGGAGAACGCCGGCCCGACCCCGGCCTGCGCTGCGCCGGTCATCAGGGCCGCCAGCAGCGCGGCCGGGAACGTCGCGGCGGACGCCATGACGAGCTGCCCGCCGGCTTCGAGCACGAGTCCGGCTGCCACGACAGGCAAAGGGCCGACCCGGTCGACGAGGCTTCCGGCCGGCCCGATGGTGACCAGGGCTACCAGGGCGGGGACGGCGAGGACTGTCCCGACCTGTTCGAGGGGCAGACCGCGGGCCTCGTGCAGGTAGATCAGGGAGAAGGGCCAGGTGAGTCCGCTACCGAGCTCGGTGATGACGACGGCGAACAGCAGCCACCGTGCTGCTCGCGGGAGCGGCGCCCACCAGGTCGGCGCCCTCAGCACGGCACTCCGGGCATGCCCTTCGCCCTCGGTTCGTTACGGGGCGGGGGCCCCTGGGAGGTGGCGCCGAACCACGGCGGGCGAGACCGGCTCAGTGGCACCATGCGCAGCTCCTGTCGCTGTCGTGGCAGCCGGCTGCTGCGGGCATCCCGAGGTGGTGGCTGTGCTGCCCGAAGGCCGCAGCCTCGGGCAGGGGTCAGGGGTGCGACTTCATCCCGCGGACGGTCGGACGGGTCTGGGTGATCGTGATCCGGGTGGTGGCCGCGACGGCCATGATGATGGTGCGCATGGGGAGCTCTGATCGCGGTGGTGCTGGTCGGAGGTCTGACGCCTACGATGCTGGCACCGCAGGGGTAGTCCAGCGATACGCACTTCTACGTACCCCCCGGCCCTGACCGGTCGGCCGTGCGGGAGCGTTGCGTAGCCAGATGTCGCCGCGGACGTCGAGCTCGTTCACGAACGCGTGGGGTGCGTCGTTCTCGCGGTGACGACGGGTTGGTGGCCCCGCGTATCGCGTGGTCGTGCCCCGCGGGGGTACCAGTTCGCGAGCAGCAATACGCATGTTTGCGTATCCCGCGGGGACGCCAGCTCTGCCAGCATCGTGTCCGTCATCACCATCACCACCAAAGCGCCACACCACCAGAGAGGAGCCCCTCATGCGCAGGATCATCGAGGCCCTCGCCGCCGCCCTCAGGAAGCCCGGCTACCCCTGACGCTTCGGGCACCCGCACCCCGGCAAGCTCGGGGCTGCCGGGGTGCTCGTCGCGCCGCGACCCGGGGGGAGGGGCGACTGACCACCGCCCTCCACGACGAAACGGGACGCACCTGGTCGGGCAAGAACGCCCGCCGCCGTGTCCCGTCGGCCCCGGGCGAGTGCGTCACTCTGGCCGGGCCTCCCGTCGCTTCTCCCAGCGCCCTAGCGGGGACGAATGCTCCGGGCGTGGTGGGCGCGATCGGCGCGATGGCGATGGGCCAACCGTGGAACGCAGCGCCCGACGGGGCGCCGTGACCCGGTTCCGGTCGGGTTGGACCCCACCGGTCGGCGGTGGCCGGTGGGTGAGGCGGCACGGTCCACCTCACCCACCTGGCCCCTGGTGCAGGTTCAGGCGTCAGCTCGCCCAGCTCCGACACTCTTCAGGCCGTGACGCGACCGTGAGCTGCCCGCCGGAAGTGGCGCCGGCCGTGCCATCCTCAGTGGGGACGGGCACCGCCTAGCGGGGGAGAGGTCTGATGGGCACCCACCTGGAGATCATGACGTTGGCTCGCACCCTGGTCGAGGTCGATCACGCCGACTACCTGACCGCGTTCACCGCTGCGGTACGCCGGCTGCTGCCAGGTGACGACATGCTGTGGCTCGACACGGACTTCGAGCGGCAGCAGTTCGGGGTGTGGCGCGCCAGTGACGCCGGGCGCGACCGACACATCGAGCAGGTCATGCCTCACCTGGGCGGACAACCCGCGATCCAAAGCTACGTCCGTCGCCCGGATGACCTGACGCCGCGGCGCCTGTCGGACGTGTCCGACCAGATCGGCCCCGGCGCTCGTCAGGCGCGGAGCCTGTCGCAGCAGGCGATGGGCGCCCACCAGCTGTCGCTGATCGTCGAGGTCCGCCCCGGCGGCCGCGGCCGCGGCTGGGTCGTGATCCGTGAGCGCCGGGACTTCAGCGACCGTGACGTCGATGTCGCCTCAGCCCTCCTGCCGGTCCTGCTCGTCCTGGACCGGTACCACCGACCGGACGTCGTAGGCTCCGTGGTGGACGACCCCGGTGCCCAACGGTCCGCGTCCACTGTCACGTACGGGTGGGCAACCTTGACCGTGCGGGAGCGGCAGGTGGTGGACCTGACGGTCGCCGGGCTGACAGCCCGGGCCGTCGGGACAGCGCTGGGGATCTCGACGCGCACGGTGAACAAGCATCTGGAGCACGCCTACAACAAGCTCGGGCGGCACGACCGCCTCGCTGTGGCACGAGACCTCACCGAGCGCACCGTCCGGGCCCAGCTGGACTGAGCGTTCACGCACAGCCCTGCGAGGCTGGACCGGCCTCACGGCAGCAACGGCCGTCACCGCCACCTCCTCGTCACACCGCCGCCGTCGAAGGACGAGCGGACGAGGCGACGAGGGCCCCCTGGAACGGGGACCACAGATCGCCTGTCAGCGACCGACGTCGAAGAAATCGTCGGCGATCGCACAGCCCGCCGGCTCCACCAGCTGTCGAGCCCGGCTGATCTGCCACGCGCTCCATCGGCGGTGCCACCGGGAGGGTGTCGAGCGTCGCCACGAACGAGGCGGTCCTCCGACCAGCGCCCACCGTCACGGTGGCGGCGGTCGCCACTGACCCGGCAACCCCGCCGCCCGCGGGTTACTGCTCGTCGTCGCGCTGGCCGATGTTGAGCTTTCCCTTGATCCGCTCGATCCCCTCCGATGCGACCGCTTTGGCCGAGTCCCGGATGACGTCCAGCTCGTCAGGGTCTCGGCGCAGCAGCGCCTTGGCGGTGTTCATAGCGAACTCCGCCGTGATCTTCGGCGGCAACGGCGGCACGTTCTTGCTGGTGTAGGCGTCAATGAGCGTCACTCCTTGATGCGCGAACGCCGTATCCCAAGCCGCTGCGACATCGTCGTCGCTCCTGACTCGAATCCCCTTGAAACCCAGCAGCTCCGCCCAGCCGGCGTAGTCCACCGACTCCACGTCCTGAGAGACGGACCACACGGGGTTGGCGTCTTCGGTGCGCATCTCCCAGGACACCTGGGTGAGGTCGTTGTTGTGCAGCACCATGACGATGAACTGCGGGTTGTCCCACTTGCTCAGGTACTTCTTGACGG
>JALYVC010000018.1 GCA_030853445.1 Actinomycetota bacterium
GGGTAGCCGTTTGGTGACGAACCCCCTGCATGGGTCCCGGAGTCGCCGTCACGGCGTGGCTGATGCAGCGCTCTGCGCGATACGCCGTCGGCCACGGTCGGGGCCTCGACTTCACCGCTGACGCAGGGACGGTTCTCCCCCGCGTGCAGCGGGTCGACGTCCCCACCCGGCACGGCCGGGTGCGGTGCACCGTGCAGCGTCCCCCGGTCGGGGTGGCGACCGGTCCGCCGCCGCTCGTGGTCCACCTGCACGGCGGCGCGTTCATCGTGCGCCACCCCCAGAAGGACGACTTCTACACCGGCCTGCTCGCGGCCGAGGTGGGTGCGGCGGTGGTCTCGGTCGACTACGACGTCGCGCCGCGGCACGCGTACCCCGTGGCCCAGCACGAGGCCCACGACGTGGCCCTGTGGTTCGCCGCGCACGGGCACGAGCTCGGCCTCGACGGGTCACGGCTCGCGCTGAGCGGCTTCAGTGCCGGGGGCAACCTGGCCGCCTCGGCATCGCTGCAGGCCCGCGACACCGGCTCCTTCGTCCCTGCCTACGTGGTGCTCGTCGTGCCGTCCCTCGATGTGCACGAGCCGGGCTCCGCCAAACGGTCCACCGTGGCGCACCCGATGGTGGACGCCCGGCTGCTCGACCTCGTGCGCACGACGTACTTCCGTGACGTCTCCCGGCGAGCCGAGCCCTACGCCTCGCCCCTGCTGGCCCGCTCCCTCGCGGGTCTGTCGCCCACCCTGGTCATCACCGCCGAGCACGACACCCTGCGCAGCGAGGGCGACGTGTACGCCGCCCGTCTCGGCGACGAGGGTGTCGACGTCACCCACCACGTGGTGCCCCACCGCGACCACGCGGTCATGGTCGCGCAGGACCGCACCCAGGCGCGCTGGGTCCTCGACCTCGTCGTCGCCCGTCTCGGCGACGCCCTCGGCACCTCCACCGACGTCTTCGGATCCTGATTCACCGCATGGTCTGCGCTGCTTCTGCGGCCCGGGGCCTCTGCCTCTCGCCGACGCGGGCGACGGGGGGCAGGGACGTCAGTCCGAGACCTCGTCGAGCGCCTCGACGATCTCGGGAGGCAGGGTCAGCTCGTCACTGGCGAGGGCGGTGCGCAGCTGGGGGAGGGTGCGCGCCCCGAGGACCGGGGCCGTGACGCCGGGCCGGTCGCGCACCCAGGCGAGGGCGACCTCGACGGGACTCACCTGCAGCCCACGGGCTGCGGTCACGACGGCCTCGGTGACGGTCATCGACCGCTCGTCGAGGTAGCGCTCGGCGAAACGCGGGAAGTCGCGCGAGCCGGCGCGGGAGTCGCTTGGCACGCCGCTGCGGTACTTGCCGGAGAGCACCCCCCGGCCGAGGGGGGACCACGGCAGGAGCCCGAAACCGAGGGCCTGCGCCGCGGGGACGAGCTCGTCCTCCGGCACCCGGTGGAGCAGGGAGTACTGGGTCTGGTTGGCCACCAACGGAACCCGCTCCTGCTCAAGCAGCGTCAGAGCGCGCGCAGTCTGCCAGCCGGAGTAGTTCGACACCCCGACGTAGGTCGCCCGACCGGTGCCCACGGCATGCGCGAGGGCTCCGAGGGTCTCCTCCAGGGGGGTGTCCTCGCCCCAGGCGTGCACGAGCCAGAGGTCGACGTGGTCGGTGCCGAGCCGCGTGAGCGAGGCGTCGAGCTGACGCAGCAGCCCGCGACGCGAGGTGTCGACGACACGGTCGTCGCCCCGGCGGGAGGTGCCGCTCTTCGTACACAGGACGACGTCGTCGCGCGGGACCACGTCACCGAGGAGGGAGCCGATGATCTCCTCCGAGGCGCCACCGGCATAGCCGAACGCTGTATCGACGAGGGTGCCTCCGGCCTCGACGAAGAGGGTGAGCTGGTCGCGCGCTCCCTCGAGGTCGACACCCGACCCCCAGGTCATGGTGCCCAGGGCGAGACGGGACACCCGCAAGCCCGACCGTCCGAGGTGTCTGTGGCGCATGTCTCCCGAGGCTAGTCCCCACCGCCCTCGTGCCCCCGCCGCCTCGCCGGATAGCCTGCGAGGCATGCGACTGGGAATCAACCTCGGCTACTGGGGCGCCGGCAACGACGCCGACAACATCGTGCTCGCCCAGGAGGCGGACCGCCTCGGCTACAGCGTGGCCTGGGTGGCGGAGGCCTACGGCTCCGACTCCCCGACCGTGCTGGCGTGGGTGGGGGCCAAGACCGAGCAGATCGACATCGGCGCCGCGGTCATGCAGATCCCGGCGCGGACGCCGGCCATGACCGCGATGACCGCCGCGACCCTCGACACGTTGTCAGGGGGACGCTTCCGTCTCGGGCTCGGGGTGTCGGGTCCCCAGGTCAGCGAGGGCTGGCACGGCGTGCCGTTCGGCGCACCTCTCGGGCGCACCCGGGAGTACGTCGACATCGTCACGATGGCTCTGCGCCGCGAGAAGGTCGCCTACCAGGGCAAGCACTTCACCCTGCCTCTGCCCGACGGCCCGGGCAAGGCCCTGCGCCTGACCGTCCACCCTGTGCGCGACCGGATCCCGATCTACCTCGCGTCGGTCGGCCCGAAGAACCTTGAGCTGGCGGGTGAGATCGCTGATGGGTGGCTGGCCATCTTCTTCAGCCCCGAGCACTCGGGTGACCTCGTGGAGTCGGTGCGCACCGGAGCGCGTCGCGGGGGCAAGGGCGCCGACGGCGGCGACCCGCTGGCCGGATTCGACATCGCCCCGACGGTGCCCGTCGTCATCGGCGACGACGTCGCCGCCTGCGCCGACCAGGTCCGTGACAACGCCGCGCTCTACGTCGGCGGGATGGGGTCGCGCGACAAGAACTTCTACAACCAGCTCGCCGTGCGGATGGGCTTCGACGAGGCCGCCAAGGAGGTGCAGGACCTGTACCTCGAACGCCAGCACCGCGCGGCCGCTGCGGCCGTGCCGATGGAGTTCCTCGACTGCACGGCGCTCCTCGGGCCCAAGGAGCGCATCAAGGACCGCCTGCAGCGGTATGCCGACGCAGGCGTCACCACGCTGTCGGTCTCGAGCATGGCGCCCACCCTCCAGGAGCGGCTCGCCATGGTGCGCACCATGGCCGAGCTCCTGCCCTGACGCCGTCCCCGGCGTCAGCGCAGGGCCCCGGGTAGGAAAGCTCTCAGGCTCGGAGGTCGCGGATCGTCGCATGGGCCGCGGTGTCCTGCGAGAGGATGGGGCACCGGCCCTGACCCTCCCACCGAGAGCGAACCCTTCCTCGTGAGCGACCTGTCCTACGTCTCAGCCCTGATCCTCGGCGTCGTCGAGGGCCTGACGGAGTACCTCCCGGTCTCGTCGACCGGGCACCTCACCATCACCGAGAAGCTGCTCGGCCTGCAGGTCGACGACAAGGCGGTCACCGCCTACACCGCGATCATCCAGCTCGGCGCCATTGCGGCCACGATCCTCTACTTCTTTCGCGACATCGTGCGGCTGCTCGGGGCCTGGGGTCGGGGTCTGGTGTCGGCGCAGGCCCGGACCCACCACGACTACTCGCTGGCCTGGGCGGTCATCATCGGGTCGGTCCCCGTGGCGGTCGTCGGTTTCGCGGCCAAGGACCTCATCTCGGGAGGGTTGCGCAGCCTGTGGGTCGTGGCCGCGGCCCTCATCCTCTGGAGCGCCGTGATGTGGGTCGCCGAGACCCGCCACTCCGCGCTGGCGCACGGCACGCAGGTGCGGGGCGAGGGCGACGTGACGGTGCTCGACGGCCTCGTCATCGGGCTCGTGCAGTGCTTCTCGCTCATCCCCGGCGTCTCGCGCTCGGGCGCCACGATCTCGGCCGGCCTCTTCCGTGGCCTCGACCGCGTGACGTCCACGCGGCTCTCGTTCTTCATGGCCATCCCGGCCCTGACCGCGGCTGGCCTCTACGAGGCGGCGTCCACCGACCTGTCGGGGCTCGGCAAGGGCCAGATGGCTGCCGGGATCGTCGTGGCCTTCTTCGTCGCCCTGGCCTCCATCGCCTGGCTGCTGCGGTTCGTCGCCAGCCACAGCCTCAAGGCCTTCGTGTGGTACCGCGTGGCGCTCGGTGTGGTCCTGGTCGTCGTGCTTGCCACCGGTGCGATGACCGCGACCTGATCGCGCGGCCGCGATGGCCGCGCGACCTGGGGGAGGCGCCGGCCCCGCCCTCGGTCAGGCGCCGGCCATCACGTAGATGACCTCGGCGATGCACGCCGGCTTCTCGACGCCGTCGATGGAGATGACGAAGACGATCGTCGCCTGGGTGCCGATGGGGATGTCGGCGACCTCCTTTAGCGTCGCCGTCGCGCGCACCCGCGACCCCACGGGCACCGGGTGCGGGAAGCGGATCTTGTTCGCGCCGTAGTTGACTCCCATGGCCAGCCCCTGCACGTCGTAGCACTCCTTGCCGAGCATCGGCAGCAGCGAGAGCGTGAGGTAGCCGTGGGCGATGGTGCCACCGAACGGCCCGGCCGCGGCCTTCTCGGGGTCGACGTGGATCCACTGGTGGTCGCCGGTGGCGTCGGCGAAGGTGTCGACCCGGCTCTGCGTGACCTCGTGCCACTCGCTCGTGCCGAGCTCCTCGCCGACGGCGGCGCGGAAGTCGGTGAGGGACGGGAAGACACGGGGGGACATGGGAGCTCCTGGGGATCGGGCCCCGGGCCGGGCCGGGGGGACGGCACCCGTACGGTGCGACGTACGGGTGAGGTGAGCGCGTGCTCACCCGCAGGCTACAACCAGCGTGAGCGCTTGAAGGCCCGGTGGAGACCGACACACACCGAGGCCATCACGAGCACGACGACGAAGTAGCCGTAGTAGAGCTCGCGTCCGGCGACGTGCACCGACGCCTCGAGCTCGGGGATGTAGTGGAAGTTCATCCCGTAGATGCCGGCGAGCATGGTGGGCACGGCCGCGATGGCGACCCAGGCCGAGATCCGGCGCATGTCGTCGTTCTGCTGGACCGAGATCTGGGCCAGGTGGGCACTGAGGATGTCGGTGAGGAGCCGGTCGTAGGACTCGACGTGGTCGTTGACCCGCAGCAGGTGGTCCTGCACGTCGCGGAAGAAGGCGAGGGTCTCTCGGTCGTCGGCCTCCAGCAGGGTCTTCTGGGGTGCCTGGAACAGCCGGGTCATCGCCTCGGCCAGCGGCCCCGTCGCCCGCCGGATCTCGAGCACCTCGCGCTTGAGCCGGTAGATGGCCGTCGCGTCGACGTCGCGGGTGCCCCCGAAGACGGCGCGCTCGATCTCCTCGAGGTCGATGAGGATCTCGCCGTCGACACGCAGGTAGTTGTCGACGACCGAGTCCATGACGGCGTGGAGCACGGAGGCCGGCCCGAGGGCGAGGTGCTCCTCGCTGAGCTCGAGCCGGTGGCGCACCTCCTGCAGCGGGTTGCCCTCGCCCCTGCGGACGGTGACGACGAAGCGGTCGCCGAGGAAGACCATCACCTCACCGGTCTCGACGTCGGAGGTGGCCTCGATGTAGCGCAGGGTCTTCAGCACGATGAGCAGGCTGTCGTCGTAGTGCTCGATCTTGGCCCGCTGGTTGCCGCGGACGGCGTCCTCCACCGCCAGCGGGTGGAGCTTGAGCTCGTCGTTGACGACGTCGAACTCCGCGTCGGTGGGGTCCTTGAGGCCGATCCAGAGGAACCCGGTGTGGTCGTCGCGCAGCATCGCGAGGGCGTCGCTGAGGTCGCCGCACTGCTGCCGTACGCCGTCGCGGTAGATGGCCTGGTCGACGATCACCGGCGCTGCTCCTCCACCCGGTCAGCGACGGGACGGCCGCCCAGGGTGCTGTCAGCGGCCGCGAGGGCGCGCTCGAGCTGGGCCAGCTCGGTGTCGTCGAAGTCCTGGGCGGCCACCGTCGCGCGCAGCCGTTCGACCTGGCCCCGCACGACGTCCCTGCGCCCGGACGGGCACCGGTAGGCGAGCTCGTCGAGCAGCTGGGCCAGTCGCGACATGACCTGGGGGTCGCCCGCGCCGTAGCGCCGCAGCTGCGTCAGGGCGCCGTCCACCAGCCTCGAAAACGACTCCTGGTGCAAGACCACGCGCAGGGTGCCGTCGTCGTCGCTGGCCACGACCGGGTCGAGGTCGAGCCCCGACAGGTCGCACAGCAGCGCCGAGATGTGCCCAAGGGTGTGCACGGCCGTGGTGGGGTCGTTGATGCCGGGTGAGAGGGCCTTCGCCGCCACGTCGGTCAGCTGGCGCAGCCCGTAGCCGAGGTCGTCGACGGCGGTGCGCTCGTGGCCGGTCTGCACGCTCTTCGAGACCAGGTCCGCCGCGAGCTCGTCCAGGTCGCTCGGCGCGGGCGCGGCCGAGGCCCAGACCCAGCCGATGGGGGTGGCCTCGACCACCGACCTTCCGATGGGTCTCTCCACCATGCACACCAGGTCGACCTCTGTGCACCGGCGCAGGAGGGCCCGGGTGTCGATGCTGGTGATGAAACCCGACTGCGGGGCCAGCAGCCTGTGGGCCCCGGGGGGCACCGCGGGCAGCTGGTCGACCGGGACCCGCCGGGGGGCTTCGTCGCTGCCCTGGCGGCGGCGGATGCCGTCCATGACGGACTGGGCGTCCGAATGGACCTCGCGCAGCATCGTCTCCGGGCGGATCTGACCCGTGAGGTGGGCCAGGAAGAGCACGAGCATGACGACGCTGGCGACGCCGAGGACGAAGGAGAACGACACCGAGAGCCTGGGCACGAACTCGGCATAGGCGCTGTTCGCCGTCCGCACGCGGCGCAGGACCACGAGCGAGTAGGTGAAGGTCGCCAGGAAGACGCCCAGGGTGCCCTGGACGAACAGGTCGCCGGTGAACGTACGCAGCAGGCGGGGCGAGAACTGGCTGCTGGCCAGCTGCAGGGTCACCACGGTCAGGGAGAACGTCAGGGACGTGACGGTGATGAGCGAGCTGGCGACCGCCGACAGGACGGTGCGCGCGGCGTCGGCGTCGCCACCGAAGAGCACGTCCTGGATGGCGCCCGGCTGACCGGTCACCACGCTGTCGAGGTGGGTGTCGACGAAGGGCAGCACGACGCCCAGGACCAGCGCGAGCACGATGGCGAGCACGGGTAGCGGCCACAGCCGGGACCGGACGGCATCGCTGAGCATGGCGAGCCGGTGCGTCACGTCCGCCTCAGAAGGTGCACGACGAGACCTCAGGAGCGGTGGGTGACGACGACCGCGTAGGAGCCGACGCCGACGAGGAGGTCGCCCGGCACCGATCGCCGCTCGAGCACGATCGACGTGATGGCCCCGGTGGTGGGGTCGATGTCGAGGTCCTCCACCGACCCGAGCTCGTCACCTCGGGTGTCGAGCACTCGCTTGCCCAGCACCTCGTGCTCCTTGCCCCGCAGGGAGTCGACCTGCTCGTCGGACTC
>JALYVC010000066.1 GCA_030853445.1 Actinomycetota bacterium
CCCCACCACCGGGCGAGACCGCGGGCGGGGACCACGGGGGCACCTCCGACGGGGCGGACGCTCTCGAGCCGCGGCGCGAGCGGTAGACCCAGTAGAGGACGGCGCCCACGGGCAGGACGGTCCACCAGCCCCGACCGCCGAGGCTGCCCAGGACGACGGCGGCGACCACCACGACCAGGACGATGCTCCGGGTGTCGCGCTGCCGCACCGCGCGCTCGGCCACGATGGCGCCGCTGGCGTCGGGCAGCAGGGCCCACGCGAGGAGGTAGAGCGGGATCCCCAGGCCACCGAAGATCGCGAGGAGCACGAAACCCGCCCGCACGAGCACCGGGTCGACACCGAAGCGGACGGCCAGCCCCCCGGCCACCCCGGCGGCCCAGCGGTTCTCGTCGCTGCGCACCACGTCGAGCCCGCGCACCCACGCCCACAGCGCGTCCTGCCCGTCGCGGCCTGGGGCGGCCGCCGGGTCGGAGGGAGGCTGCGGTGGCGGGGGCACCCCCTCATCCTGCTCGACGGGGCCCCCCGAGACGATGCGGGTCGACCCTGACGCCACCCTGACCGCACCCCGGAACCCGGGCCGTGCGGGGCTCGGCGAGGCGGGGATGGGTCAGGATGGAGGGGTGAGCCAGACCGAGCACCTCCCCGGGGTCCCGCCGACCCCTGAGCCGGTGCACCGCGCGGATGCTCCGGCAGCGCCTGCCGTGACCGTGGCGGGGGATCCGTCGTCCGCCCGGCTCTACCGCTCGACCTCCGACCGCTGGCTCGCGGGGGTGTGCGGAGGGATCGGCGCCCACCTCGGGATCGAGTCGGGCCTCGTGCGTCTCGTGATGGTGGTCGCCGTGCTCGCGGGGCCGGGGCTGCCCGTCTACGCCTTCCTCTGGGTGATGACCCGGCCCGACACTCGCGCCCCAGGAGGGCCCGGCGCCGTGACGAGGACCGAGCGGCGGCCGCTGGGATACGGCCAGGTGCTGGTCGTCATCGGCGTGCTGCTCGGGCTGGTCGGTCTCAGCTGGGGCGGACCGCTGGCCGCCGCCGCCTCGCACCTCGGCCTCGTCGTCCCCGTCGTCGCCGTGGCCGCCGGCGCCTTCCTCGCCTGGTCGCAGCTCGACGACACCGAACGGGTGCGGTGGCGCACCCGCTCGCGCCGGGGCAAGGTGCTGGCCGTCGTGCGCCCGGTGGTCGGGGTGGGGCTGGTGCTCGTCGGTGTCGTCGCGCTCCTCACCCAGGGGCAGGGGCTCGGCGCGGCCACCACCAGTGCCGTCGCCGCGCTCGCCGTGCTCCTCGGTGCCGCGGTCGTGGCCGCGCCCTGGGTGCTGCGGCTCGCCCAGGGTCTGCAGCGCGAGCAGCGCGAACGCATCCGGGCCACCGAGCGGGCCGACATCGCTGCTCACCTGCACGACTCCGTCCTGCAGACCCTCGCGCTGATCCAGCGTCGCTCCGACGACCCCGTGACCGTCGTGCGGCTCGCACGCTCGCAGGAGCGGGAGCTGCGCGCCTGGCTCTACGCCGACCGCGAGCAGTCGGGCGACACCCTCGCGGCCGCGGTCGCCGCGGTCGCACACGAGGTCGAGGACGACCACGGGGTGCCGATCGACCTCGTCGTGACCGGCGACCAGCCTCTCGACGGTGGCGGCACGGCGTTGGTCAAGGCGGCCCGGGAGGCGATGCTCAACGCCGTCCGCCATGGGGCACCGCCCGTGTCGGCCTACGTCGAGGTCGGGCCCGGTGGGGTGGAGTGCTTCGTGCGCGACCACGGCGAGGGCTTCGACCTCGACGAGGTCGGCGCCGACCGCCTCGGTGTGCGCCAGTCGATCCTCGGCCGGATGGAGCGCCACGGCGGCTCCGCCCGCATCCGCCACCTCGAGGGAGGCACCGAGATCGAGCTGACCCTGCCGCCTCAGCCTGCGCCGCAGCACCCCCAGCCCCACGCCGACCAGCCGGACCAGCCCGACCGACCAGACCGACCCGACCGACCCGACCGACCCGACCGACCCGACCGACCCGACCCCGAAGGAACCTCCTGATGCCGCACCCCATCCGCCTCGTGCTGGTCGACGACCACCGGATGTTCCGCTCCGGGGTCAAGACCGAGCTCGACCTCGCCGTGACCGAGGTCGTCGGCGAGGCGCCCGACGTCGACTCGGCCATCAAGGTCATCAAGGAGCAGCGCCCCGACGTCGTGCTGCTCGACGTGCACCTGCCCGGGGGCAACGGCAACGGCGGGGTCGACGTCATCGGCGGCTCCCGGGGGATCGAGACGGCATCCGGGCAGCCGGTGCGCTTCCTGGCGCTGTCGGTGTCGGACTCGGCCGAGGACGTCATCGCCGTGATCCGGGCCGGGGCTCGCGGCTACGTCACCAAGACGATCAGCGGCAACGACCTGATGACCGCCATCACCCGGGTGGCCGACGGCGACGCGGTCTTCAGCCCGCGCCTCGCGGGCTTCGTGCTCGACGCCTTCGGCGCGGCCGCCGGCGAGATCGCCGAGGTCGACGAGGAGCTCGACCGGCTCTCGAACCGCGAGCGCGAGGTCATGCGCCTCATCGCCCGGGGGTACCAGTACAAGGAGGTCGCCAAGGAGCTCTTCATCTCGATCAAGACGGTCGAGACCCACGTCTCCTCGGTGTTGCGCAAGCTGCAGCTGTCCAGCCGGCACGAGCTCACGGCCTGGGCGCTGGGCCGACGGATCCTCTGACCCGGGTGGTCGGGAGCGGTCAGCCGCGAGCCCTAGGGTGGGGGAATGTCGGTCCTCGAGAACCTCGTGCTCGTCCTCCACCTGCTCGGCATGGCCGCGATCCTCGGCGGGTGGTTCGCCACCCGCACGTCGCCGCGGGTGCACCCCGCGGTCCTGTGGGGGGCCCGGGCCCAGCTGGTGACCGGTCTGCTGCTCGTCGGGCTCGTCGAGGCGGCCAACGACCCGGCCGACCCGCCCAACCACCCCAAGATCGGCGTCAAGCTCATCGTCGCCCTCGGCGTGCTGGCCTGCGTCGAGATCGCCAACGCCCGGCAGAAGCGGGCCGGGCTCGAGGTCTCGACCGGCGGGGGTTCCACCATGACCGCCACCACGACCGCGGTTGCCGCCCCTCTGGTGCAGGTGGCTGCCGCCCTCACCCTGCTCAACGTGCTCGTCGCCGTCCTCTGGACCTGAGCTGATCCCGGTCGCCGCCCTCGCGAGGTGAAAGGTCGCGCCGGGCCACGAGATATCACCCCGGTGGGGGGAGCCCCGCACCTGGTCAGGGCAGCAGCAGCAGCTTGCCCGTCGTCCGGCGACCCTCGAGGTCGTCGTACGCCTTGGCCGCCTCGACGAGCGGGTAGCGCCCGCCGACCTCGATCGTCAGCGCGCCTGACGCGAGGGCGCCGAGCACCTCGCCGGCCCGCCACGTCAGCTCCTGGCGGGTCGCGATGTAGTCGCCCATCGTCGGGCGGGTGAGGAAGAGCGACCCCCCGGCGTTGAGGCGCTGGATGGCGAAGGGCGGCACCTGGCCGGAGGCTGCGCCGAAGAGCACGAGCAGGCCGCGGCGTCGCAGGGCCTTGAGCGAGGCGTCGAAGGTCGTGCGGCCCACGCCGTCGTAGACCACGTGCACTCCCTCCCCGTCGTTGGCCTCGCGGACGGCGGCGGCCAGGGCGTCGGTGTCGAGGCCGGAGTAGTCGATGACGTGGTCGGCGCCCAGGGCGAGGGCCTTGTCGACCTTCGCCGCCGAGCCCGCGGTGCCGACCAGGCGGGCCCCACGGGCCTTCACCATCTGCACGAGCAGCTGCCCGACCCCGCCGGCGACGGCGTGGGCGAGCACCGTGTCGCCGGGCTGCACGGCATACGTGCTCGTGACGAGGTAGTGCGCGGTGATGCCCTGGAGCATGGCGGCAGCGGCGGTCTCGAGGGCCAGCCCGTCGGGTACGGGCACGGCGGCGGAGGCGGGCATCCGCACGAACCCGGCGGCGCTGCCGGGCGCGGCCGCCCACGCCACCCGTTCGCCGACCCGCAGGTCGACGCCGTCGCCGACCGACTCCACGGTGCCCGCGCCCTCGCTGCCGAGCACGAAGGGCAGGCGCAGGGGGTAGACGCCCTGACGCTGGTAGACCTCGATGAAGTTGACCCCGGTCGCGGCGACCTCGACACGGAGCTCGCCGGGACCCGGCGCAGCGACCTCGCACTCCTGCACCGAGAGCACGCTGGAGTCACCGGTGCGGGGGACGACGAGGGAGTGGGTGCTGACGGTGTCGGTCATGCTCCCGACTCTAGGACCCGGCCTGTCCTAGCTCAGTGTTCGGTACTCGCCACCCCCGCCGGCTCGTGGCGCCTCTGGCGTCGCTGTCGCACCTGCACGCGGCGCGCCACCGAGGACGACCCGCATCAGTCGATGGCCAGCCCCGCAGCCGGAGCCACCCGGGCCGCCCGTCGTGACGGGAGCCAGGCCGCGACCACGCCGGCCACCAGGGCCAGGGCCAGCACCAGCACCAGCCGGGGCCATGGCACCACCAGGGGCACGGTGGTGAGGCTGCCGACGAGAGCCCGGGCGCCTGCATAGCCGTAGCCGATACCGAGGGCGACCCCGGCGACGGCGCCGACGAGCGAGAGCAGGGCCGCCTCGATGGCGATCGAGGTGCGCAGCTGCGAGCGGGTCAGTCCGAGGGCCCGCAGCAGGGCCGACTCACGGCCCCGCTCGAGCACCGACAGCGACAGGGTGTTGCCCACCCCGAGCAGCGCGATGAGCACGGCCACGGCGAGCAGCCCGGTCACGACCGCAAGCACGCCCGACACGACGGATTCGGCTTCGGCACGCTGCGGGGCCGCCCCGTCGACCCGCACCCGGTCGACTCCCGCGAGGGAGCGGGCCAGTCGGTCGAGCACCGGCCCCGGGTCGGCCCCGTCACGCAGGCGCAGCAGCACGGACGAGGACTGCTGGCGCACCCCCGCCCGGGTGAGGTCGCTCGTCGCGGCCAGCACGTCGTACGGCGGATCCTGCTCCAGGTGCACGCGAACCGGCATCCCGGCGAGGGTGGTGCCGGCCCCCTCGGTGACGCCGAGGTCGAGGGCTAGGGCGGATGCGACGACCAGCGTGCCCGGCGCCACCCGCGCGTAGGACGTGAGGTCGCGCGAGCGCAGCACCCGGCCGAC
The DNA here is from genome assembly GCA_030853445.1 of Actinomycetota bacterium. GTDB lineage: Bacteria > Actinomycetota > Actinomycetes > Actinomycetales > Dermatophilaceae > Lapillicoccus. The sequence continues at coordinate 5,117 of JALYVC010000066.1, forward strand.
CTGCTCGGCCGGAACCCCGGTCACCAGCTGGTCGGCACCCGCGGCCCCTGCGCCGATACGCGCCCGGGTGGAGGTCAGGGTCACCACGGCCCCGACGCCGTCGGTGCGGCTCACGCGGTCGACCACCGAGGGGGTCAGCGCCCCGGGGTCGGCGGAGATCTCGGCGTCGACGGCGTAGCGCGCGGTGAGGTGGTCGACGACGCCCTGCTGGGCCGAGAGCGCCGCTACGCTCATCATCGTGATGAGGGTGACGCCCACCAGCAGCGCGGACCCGGTGGCGGCAGCGCGGGTGGGGTTGCGTACGGCGTTCTCGACGGCGAGGTCGCCGGCGACGCCTCCGAGACGCCGGGCTGCGGCGCCGAGCAACCGAACCAGTGCCGGCACGAGCACCACGGCGCCGAGGAGGACACCGACGGCGGAGACGGCCCCACCCGCGAGGGCGGGCGCGATCTGGGCCTGGACGGCGCCGAGGACCAACGCGATGCCCCCTCCCAGCGCCAGCAGGGCGGCGGT
>JALYVC010000107.1 GCA_030853445.1 Actinomycetota bacterium
GGTGTGGGACAGCGTCGGCCTGCCCGACGCCCCCGCGCGGGACACCGCCGCCATCGTCGACGCCGCGTGCACCGGTGCGGTCGGGGCCCTCGTGGTCGGCGGCGTCGAGCCGCGTGACCTCGGTCTGCCCGGTATCGAGGAGGCCCTGGCCAAGACCTTCGTCATCTCGCTCGAGGTGCGGGAGTCGGCCGTGACCCAGGTCGCCGACGTCGTCCTGCCGGTGGCCCCACCCTCGGAGAAGGTCGGCACGTTCGTCGACTGGGAGGGACGCCTGCGCCCCTTCGAGGCTGCTCTCGACACCTCTGCGATGAGCGACCACCGGGTGCTCGACATGCTCGCCGCCGAGCTCGGGATCTTCCTCGAGACCAAGACGCAGACCCAGATCCACGCCCAGCTCGAGCAGCTCGGGCCGTGGAGCGGGTCGCGACCGGGTCTCACCGACGCCCACGCGCCGACGCGCACCGTCGCGCCTGGCCAGCTGGTCCTCGCCACGTGGGCCCCGCTGCTCGACAAGGGGCGGACGCAGGACGGCGAGCCCTACCTCGCCGGCACCGCCCCCGTCGCGGTGCTGCGCATCGGGCCCGCCGACGCCGGGCGCCTCGCCGTCGGTGACGGTGACCTCGTCGCCGTCACCACCCCGCGCGGATCCATCCGTGTGCCGGCACTGGTGACCGCCGACCTCGTCGAGGGGGTCGTGTGGCTCCCCACGAACTCCGAGGGCTGCGACGTGCGCGGCGTCCTCGGTGCCCACGCGGGTGACCCGGTCACGGTGACACCCGTGGTGTCCACGGTTGCTCGCACGGTCCCCGCCACGGAAGGTGCCCGCTGATGTCCCAACTCGTCTCGCTGGTCGGCGAGGTGCAGACCGCCGTCTCGGCGGCACCCTTCGCCGACAACCCCCGCGCCGACTTCAGTGACACCCCTTGGTGGCTCTCGCTGGTCAAGGTGCTGATGGCCTTCGTCTACCTCCTGCTGAGCACCCTGCTCGTCATCTGGTTCGAGCGGCGCGTCATCGGGCGCATGCAACAGCGGCCCGGCCCCAACCGCGCCGGACCCTTCGGCCTGCTCCAGACCCTTGCCGACGGCGCCAAGCTGATGCTGAAGGAAGATGTCACACCGGCCGCCGCCGACAAGCTCGTCTTCACGCTGGCCCCGCTGATCTCCGCGACGATGGCCTTCGTGTCGTTCGCGATCATCCCCTTCGGCAACAGGGTCTCGATGTTCGGCCACATGACCCCGCTGCAGATCACCGACATGCCCGTCGCCGTGCTCCTCGTCCTCGCGGTCGCCTCGGTCGGTGTCTACGGCATCGTGCTGGCGGGCTGGTCGTCCGGGTCGACCTACCCGCTCATCGGTGGGCTGCGTTCGACCGCCCAGGTCATCTCCTACGAGATCGCGATGGGTCTGGCCCTGGTGGCCGTCTTCATCTATAGCGGCTCGATGTCGACGTCGCAGATCGTCGCCGGGCAGGAGCGGCTGTGGTACTTCATCCCGGCGTTCTTCTCCTTCGCGGTCTACCTCGTGACCATGGTCGGCGAGACCAACCGGCTGCCCTTCGACCTCGCCGAGGGCGAGGGCGAGCTGACCGGTGGCTTCCACACCGAGTACTCCTCGATGCGCTTCGCCATGTTCTTCCTCGGCGAGTACATCAACATGTTCGTCGTCTCGGCCCTGGCCACCACCGTCTTCCTCGGCGGCTGGATGGCACCGCCCGGGATCTCCACCATCAACAACGGCATGTTCAACCACGGCTGGTGGGGCGTGCTCTGGTTCACCATCAAGCTGTGGATGTTCATCTGGGGCTTCGTGTGGCTGCGCGGCTCGCTACCGCGCGTGCGCTACGACCAGTTCATGCGCTTCGGCTGGAAGTTCCTCATCCCCACGACCCTCGTGTGGGTCGTGGCCGTCGCCTTCATCCGCGGCTCGCAGAACGGGTGGTTCGGCACCAGCGCCTTGACCCTCGGCTCGCTCCAGGTCCCGGTGGCGACGATGGTGCTGGTCTCCGTGATCGCGGTGGTGGCCCTCGCCGTCGCGTGGGTCTACGACAACAAGCGTGCCGACGAGGAGGAGCGCGCGGCCGGCGAGCGGGCGCCCGACGAGGTCGACCCGTTCGCGGGCGGCTACCCCGTACCCCCGCTGCCCGGGCAGCGCCTGCGTGAGCCGGCCAGGGTCCCCGAGGCCGTCGG
>JALYVC010000118.1 GCA_030853445.1 Actinomycetota bacterium
GACCCGCACCGCTCGAGGGGGCAGCCCCATCGGCAGCCCCCACGCCCCGGAGCTCAGAGCCCGCTCGGTGTCCTCGCGGGGGCCGGGCGTCCACGGACGCCCCTCCACCGACTCGAGGGCCTCGGCCCCCTCGGCGACGGCGCGGGACAAGCCGCGCTCGAGGTCGCCCAGGTCGAGTGACTCGACGATGTGCCGGGCCACCGGCTCGGCGTCGTGCGCGGTCCACCGCGCCATCGACCCCTCGTCGCCGACCGGGCCGAAGAGGGAGAGCTCCGGCACCAGCAGCCCGCCCACGCCGGCCACGAAGACGCACTCGCCCGCCGCGGCCGCCGCGCCGGCGACCTCGGGGCCGGTACGCGGCATACCGGAGACGTCTCCTGGGCGAGGCAGGGCGACCAGCAGCGCGCTCTCGCCGAGCTCACGCCACAGCAGCAGCCGGCTCAGGTCACCCTCGACGTGGTCGAGGTCAGGGTGGGCCGCGGCGACCGCCTCGTCGAGGTCGGTGAGCCCGCCGTGGCCGTGCCAGGCCGCGGTCACCCACAAGGCGGTGCGTACGGAGAGGGGCAGCGACGACATCGACGACATCCTAGGTGTCCTGGGGTGCGCCTCGGGCGGCACCGTCCGGCTGCTGCGGCCGCACGCGGGGAGCCGACATCGAGCACCGGCGCCGGCTCGTCTAGGGTTGGTCGGCATGAGCGACGTCCTGGCCTTCGCAGGCGTCTGCGTCGTACGCGGAGGCAGCCTCCTGCTCGACGACATCAACTGGGAGGTCGAGGAGGGCGAGCGCTGGGTCGTGCTCGGGCCCAACGGCGCGGGCAAGACGACCCTGCTTCAGCTGGCGGGCGCCCGCATCCACCCGACCCGCGGCGTCGCCGGGGTCCTGGGCGAGGTGCTCGGTGCGGTCGACGTCTTCGAGCTGCGTCCGCGCATCGGGCTGTCGAGCGCGGTCATGGCCGAGCGCATCCCGCACGACGAGATCGTGGTCAACGTCGTCGTCACCGCCACCTACGCGATCCTCGGGCGGTGGCGCGAGCAATACGACGACGTCGACTACCAACGGGCGATCGAGCTGCTCGACGACCTCGGCGCCAGCCACCTCGCCGACCGCACCTACGGGACCCTCAGCGAGGGCGAGCGCAAGCGCGTCCAGATCGCCCGGGCCCTCATGACCGACCCCGAGGTGATGCTCCTCGACGAGCCTGCCGCCGGGCTCGACCTCGGGGGTCGCGAGGACCTCGTCGGGCGACTGGGCGCCCTCGCCGCCGACACCGCCGCACCGGCCCTGGTGCTCGTGACCCACCATGTGGAGGAGATCCCGCCCCACTTCACCGACGTCCTGCTCCTGCGCGAGGGGCGAGTGGTGGCCGCCGGTCCGCTGGAGGTGACGCTGACGGCCGCCAACCTCAGCACCACCTTCGGCCTGCCGCTCGTGGTCGAGCGCCACGGCCAGCGGTGGACCGCTCGGGCCGCGACCGACTGACGCGCGGAACCCTTGCCGGCCGCGGCTCGTCGTACTGTGTGAGGGACGACTGGCGAAGGCGCCGGTGCGGGGGGCCCTGCGGGGTCGCGGCAGGCCGACACTGAAGGGGGGTGAGCGTGATGTTGGAGGAGAATAGCTGGCTCGTGTGGCTGGGAGTGGCACTCGCGCTCGGTGCGATCGAGGCGGCCACGGTCGACCTCGTCTTCATCATGCTCGCCGGCGGTGCACTGGGGGGCGCGGCTGCGGCTGGGTTCGGCGCGCCGTTCCCGTTGCAGGTCGTGCTGTCCGTCGTCACCGCCGGGCTGCTGCTCGGCGTCGTGCGGCCGGTGGCCAAGAAGCACCTCATCAGCCCGACCAGGTCGCTCATGGGCACCGCGAGCTACGCGGGCCGTGAGGCAACGGTCGTCGAGGAGACCACCGAGAGCTCGGGCCGGGTGCGCATCGGTGGCGAGACCTGGACGGCACGGGTGGTCGACCCGGGCGTCCTGCTCCCCGGCGAGCGCGTCACGGTGCTCCGGATCGACGGCGCCACGGCGATCGTCGGGCCTGCCCCTCCACCCGTGCCCGGGCTCGACCCGGGTCCGACACCCCAGGACTCGCCCGTACCGCCGACCGGCGGCTAGCCGGCGAGACGTCACGCTCCCGTCCCGCCGATCGGCGGGACGGTCCACGCAAGGGCCGCCCCGGGGGCGACCGGAAGAGAGGTTGGGGTGGGCACCGTAGTCACACTCGTCGTCGTCCTCGTGCTCGTGATCTTCGTCGTCACGGTGTTGTTCCGCACCGTGCGCATCGTGCCGCAGCAGAACGCCCAGATCATCGAGCGACTCGGCTCCTACAGCCGCACGCTCGACGACGGCTTCCACATGCTCGTGCCGTTCGTCGACAAGGTGAGGGCCAACATCGACCTGCGCGAGCAGGTCGTGACCTTCCCGCCGCAGCCGGTGATCACCTCCGACAACCTCGTCGTGAGCATCGACACCGTCATCTACTACACGGTCACCGACGCCAAGTCGGCGGTCTACGAGATCGCCAACTACATCTTCGGCATCGAGCAGCTCACGGTTACCACGCTGCGCAACGTCATCGGCTCGCTCGACCTCGAGCAGACCCTGACCTCGCGCGACCAGATCAACGGCCAGCTGCGTGGCGTGCTCGACCAGGAGACCGGGCGGTGGGGCATCCGCGTCAACCGGGTCGAGCTCAAGGCGATCGACCCGCCCCACTCGGTGCAGGACTCCATGGAGAAGCAGATGCGGGCCGAGCGCGACCGCCGCGCGGCCATCCTCAACGCCGAGGGGGTCAAGCAGAGCCAGATCCTGACGGCCGAGGGTGAGAAGCAGAGCCAGATCCTGCGGGCCGAGGGCTCGGCGCAGGCGCGCATCCTCGAGGCGCAGGGGCAGTCCCGAGCCATCACCCAGGTCTTCGCCGCCATCCACCGGGGCAAGCCCACGCAGCGTCTGCTCGCCTACCAGTACCTCCAGGTGCTGCCGCAGCTCGCCCGTGGTGACTCCAACAAGATGTGGATCATCCCTTCAGAGGTCACCGACGCCCTGCGCGGCATCAGCGGCGCCCTCGGCGGCGACAAGCCGCTCGCAGGCGACGACGAGGAGGAGAAGCTGGCGCTCGAGGACTTCGGTCCCGAGGACGACACCTTCGCCGACACCGCGCTCGAGGACCCGGCCAAGGCCCTGGCCGACGCCCGGCAGCTGGCTGGCGAGGCCAGCGCCGAGGCGACCGGTCACGCGTCGCCGACGGGGCAGCGGCGGATGATCCCGAGTGTCGACCCCAGTCTCGCAGCGTCGGGGGCTGCGACCCCGGGTGGCGGCGGGCCGTCACCGGAGGGGGCTCAGGGCGGGCAGTACGACCAGGCACCGCCGCAGGCGCCACCGCAAACCTACGGCCAGCCCAAACCCGGCCAGCCGTGGGAGCAGCCTCCGAAGCGTTAGGAGCCGCTGACAGGCGTCCGACAGCGTACGGGGGCGCCAAGCAGGCGCGAGGCAGGCGTCTGGCAGGCGTCTGACAGACGTAGGGCGCGGCGCACGCCCCCCTACGCAGGCACCCGGTCACCCGTGGTTAGGGTGACCGGGTGTCTGTGCTCGAGGCTGTCGCCGTCCTGCTCGCCGGTGTCCTCGCGGGCACCATCAACACGATCGTGGGGTCCGGGAGTCTGATCACCTTCCCTACCCTGCTCTTCCTCGGTGTGCCGCCGCTGGTCGCCAACGTCAGCAACAACGTCGGGCTGGTCGCGGGGGGTGTCACCGGGTCCTGGGGCTACCGCCACGAGCTGTCGGACAGTGCAGCGACCCTGCGGCGGCTGGTGCCCCTCTCGTTCGTCGGGTCGGTCATCGGCGCGAGTCTGCTGCTCGTGCTTCCCGCCGAGGCGTTCCGGGCCATCGTGCCGGTCCTCATCCTCGTCGCCCTGCTCCTGGTGCTCGTGGGGCCTCGGCTCAACCGCGCCGCAGCGGCCCGCCGTGAGGACGACCAGGCACCGCGCTGGCACGTGTGGGCGGTCGGCACCGGGGTCTTCGTCGCCGGGGTCTACGGCGGCTACTTCGGTGCCGCCCAGGGGGTGCTGTTGATGGGCATCTTCTCGGCCCTCAGCTCGGAGCGGCTGCAACGGCTCAACGGCTACAAGAACGTGCTGAGCCTCGTGGTCAACGCCGTCGCTGCCCTGACGTTCATCCTCTTCGCGCGCAGCAGCATCAACTGGCTGGTCGCCGTGCTGATCGGCGTCGGCGCCTTCGTCGGGGGGCTGCTCGGTGCGAGGATCGGTCGGCGTATCCCCCCGAACGCGCTGCGGGGGATCATCATCGTCATCGGGGTCGTCGCCGTCGTCAAGCTGGTGGCCTTCCCTTGAGCGCAGACTTGCGAGCCCTCCGCAGGCACGGGGGGAGCGCCTCGTGAGCATCGTGGAGATCGGCAGCCTCGACGTCGCCGGTCTGGTGGCCGAGGGTCGCGCCGCCGACGCCGACCTGCTCTCCGACTACGTGGCGCTCACCGACGTCGCCCTGCGTCGCCGCACCGAGCCGGAGCGGGGCCTCTATGTCGCGGAGTCCGAGAAGGTCATCCGCCGGGCCCTCGCCGCCGGGCACCGGCCCCGCTCCTACCTCATGGCGAGCCGGTGGCTCACCGACCTCGCCGACCTCGTCGAGGCGGCCGAGCGCGACGACGTGCCGGTCTTCGTGGGCGAGCACGACGTCATCGAGCGGCTCACCGGCTTCCACCTGCACCGAGGGGCGCTGGCCTCGATGCAGCGGCCCCAGCTGCCCGCGTTGTCCGACCTGCTCGTGGGTGCCCGGCGGGTGGCGGTCCTGGAGGACATCGTCGACCACACGAACGTCGGGGCCGTCTTCCGCTCGGCTGCGGCGCTGGGCGTCGACGCTGTGCTCGTGACCCCGCGGTGCGCCGACCCGCTCTACCGGCGCTCCATCCGGGTCTCGATGGGCACGGTCTTCCAGGTCCCCTGGACGCGCGTCGACCCGTGGCCCGCAGGGATGGCCGCGTTGCGCGAAGCCGGGTTCACGGTCGCCGCCCTCGCCCTCAGCGACGACTCGGTCACGCTCGACGACCTCGCGGCCGACCCGCCCGAACGCCTCGCGGTGGTGCTGGGCACCGAGGGTGACGGGCTGGGGCCCCACACGGTCGCGGCGGCCGACCTCACGGTGCGCATCCCCATGGCCGGCGGCGTCGACTCGCTCAACGTCGCCGCCGCGAGTGCGGTCGCGTTCTGGGCCCTGCGCGCCCGCTGACCTCACCTTCCGAACAAGAGCAACCCGTGGTTCCTGGCCACCGACGGCCCAGAAACCACGGGTTCCCCGTGTTCGGAACGTACGCGGGGGTGGAGGAAGAGGGGCCGCGGATCAAGCGCGCAGGTGCAGGGCGCGGGCGACGTGGGGCCAGGCCCATCGCCCTAGCTCGGCGTCGGACTCCGGTGTGCCCCCGCGCTGCATCGCCATCCCCGCGACGACCGGGCTCTCACCGGGTAGCACCGTGCGGTGGCCGGCGTTCCGGTGCGTGACGACGGTGGTCACGAGCCCGTAGCCGATGCGTCGGGCCTCGATACGCCGGGCGAAGTCCACGCTCGGCCAGACCTGGTCGTCATCCCCCGAGACGAGGACGACGTCGCCACCGATGCGCTCGACCGGGATCACCGCCACCTCGGCGCGGTCAGGGCGCTCGGCGAGGCTGGCGGAGTACAGGCCGCGGAAGGCGGGCGGGTCGGTCTCGGGCCGCCAGCTCTCACTGAGGGGCACGAACGGCAGCGGGTGACCGTCGAGCGACCAGTGCGACGTCTGGCGCGGCTCCCCGTGGGGGCCGTCGGCAGCCACGCCCGCCCACACGACCGACGACGGTGCGAAGGCGACGGCGGCACGGACCCTGGGGTCGCCAGAGGCCAGGACCAGCGCCAGCTCGGCCCCGAAGGAGACCCCGACGACGGCGAGACGCTTGCACGCGCCCGCCAACGCGTCGAGGCACACGGTGAGCTGCTCGAGCGGCACCTCGTACGGCGCGGGCTGCTGCCCCTCGCCGCCGAACCATTGCACCGACATCGCGAGAGCGCCGTGCTCGGCGAGCAGCCGCGCCCGCTCGTCGTCGACCCGACCGCTCGACCCCCCGAGTACGAGGACCCCTGTGCCGCATGGCGAGTCCGGGCGCAGCAGCACACCCTCCGGGCTGCTCAACCGGTGCTCGACGACCATGACCCCGACCGTACGACGTCCCGGCGCCGGGCGCGAGTCACGCCACCAGGGTGCGCACCAGCCTGGCCAGCTCGGCCTCCGGGTCGAGGCACACCCCACCGTGGCGCGGTCCCGGTTGCACGACCGTCGAGCGCGGGGCGGTGATCCAGCCGTAGCGCTGACCGGGGGTCTCCAGCGTCGGGAGGCCGCGGCCGGTCTCGCCTCGGCAGACCTGCTGGACGGCGAGCAGGGCGCGGCTCAGCTGGTCGAGGTCGAGCCCGGGGGCGAGGGCGAGCAGCCGGGAGGCGTCGAGGTCGAAGCCGGCGCCGAGGAAGCCCGCGCCCTGCGCGAAGAGCACGACCCCGACGTTGACGAACTCCTCACGCTCGACCCGCGGCACGCAACGCAGGACGACGTACTGGTATCCCAGGAAAGCACCGTCGGCGGGGCGGCTGACGTTGGTGGTGCCGGTGATCGACGGCACGTCAGACCCCCGGGACCCAGACCCGTGACGAGAGCCGCGCCCGCAGCAGCTCCTCATACGCCACGCGGACCGCGCCCGCGTCGGCCAGCCACGGCGTCGGCTCGAGCCACTCGTCGGGCACACGGGAGACCACGTCGGCGACAGCGGGCGGCGTCAGCCGTGCCACGAGCTCGTCGTGCACTGAGGCCACCCGCGAGGCAACGTCGCGCAGCACGTGCTTGCTCGTGTCGAGAGCCAGGCCGGCGAAGCGGGTGGGGTCGGGCTCCTTGCCGGGCCACGAGTGGTGCACGTAGAGCGCGGCCCCGTGGTCGATCGCCCAGGTCCGACCGTTCCACACCAGCAGGTTGGGGTTGGCCCAGGTGCGGTCGACGTTGGCCGTCAGCGCGTCGAGCCAGATGATCCGGGCAGCGAGGTCGGGCGGGGGCGGCGCAGTGCCGTCGTAGCCGAAGGAACCGGGCAGGAAGTCGACCCCGAGGTTGAGCCCGATGCTCGCGGTGAGCAGGTCCTGCACCTCCTCGTCGGCCTCGTACTTCGCGATCTGGGCGTCGAGGTCGAGGGCCACCAGGCGCGGCACGGGCACGTCGACCAGCGCAGCCAGCCCGGCCACGAGGATCTCGGCGACCAGCACCTTGACCCCCTGCCCGGCGCCGCGGAACTTCGCGACGTAGGTGCCGTCGTCGGCGGCCTCGACCAGCCCCGGGAGAGAACCGCCCTCGCGCAGCGGCGTGACGTAGCGCGTCACCATCGTCTGCTCGAGCACCCGGTCAGCCTAGAGGGGGTCCGCCGATGAGCGGGGAACCGGCCCGTCAGGAGGCCGGCACGACGGGGGACAGGTCGGCGTCGGCACGCCAGTGGCGCGTGACGAGCAGGGCGACCGCGAGGTACCACAGGCCCGCCCCCACGACGACGGCGTACGACGCGCCGTCGGGCGGCAGCACCACGGCGGCGAGGATCGCGCCGAGGATGAGGACGGCGTTGAACAGCACGTCGTAGAGGGCGAAGAGGCGGCCCCGGTAGACGTCGGCCACGACCAGCTGCACGGTCGTGTCGACGCAGATCTTCACCCCCTGGGTCGTCACGCCCAGGCCGAACGACGTGACCGTCACCGCCCACGGTGTGAAGAAGGCGCCGGGCACCACCACGACGACCCCGGCGACGGCACTGAGCAGCGCGACGTAGCGGCCGGTCCCGATCCTCACCGTGAGCACGGGGGTCGCGACCGCCGCCACGCCGAATCCGAGACCGGCTGCTGCAGCGGCGATGCCCACCCCCTCGAACCCGGTCCCCACCCCGGGGAAGTGGCGGCGGTAGAGCAGCACCGTCGCGACGAGCACCACCGCATACGGCAGGCGGATGGCCGAGGCGACCCCCAGCGCGAGCCGGGCCAGGGGAGGCAGGTGCTGCATGGCAGCGACCATGCCGTGCAGCACGTCACGGGCCGCGCGTCGCACGTCGGGCGGCACCTCGTCGAGCGAGGGCCCCAGCTCGGGCAGACGCAGGCCGGTCAGGGCCGAGAGGCCGTAGCAGGCGGCGCCGGTGACGAGGATGAGGGCGTCGCTTCCCCCGAGACCCCGTACGGCACCACCCGCAGCGAGACCCACGAGGTAGGTCAGGCTGCCGCAGGTCGGACCGATCGAGTTGGCCGTCACGAGCAGCTCGCTCGGCACCACACGCGGCTGGCCCGCTGACAGGCCCGCGAGCAGGAAGCGGTTGACCGAGAAGGTGACGAGCACCAGGGCGTAGAACAGCGGGCCCTGGTCGCCACGGGCGACGTCCACGGCCAGCAGGAGCAGCAGCACGACCCGAACGGCGTTGGCGCCGACGATGACGAGCCGTCGGTGCCACCGGTCGAGCAGCACCCCGACGAACGGGCCGAGCGCGGTGAAGGGCAGCAGCACCACGGTGAGGGCCACGGCGATCGACCGGGCGTCGGGGGCCCGCTCGGGTGAGAAGAGCAGGTTCGAGGCCAGGGCGACCTGGAAGACGCCGTCCGACAGCTGCGAGACCAGGCGCACGGCGAAGAGGCGGCGGAAGCCGCGCTCGCGCAGCACCGCTGACAGGTCTCCGGCGAAGGTCACGCGGGCAGCCTAGGTGTACTACCCACGGACGTCGGTGCCGTGCGCCCGTCCTGGCCCGGTGACGGCGGGGTAGCGTGCGAGGAGGGTAGGCACCCCCCGCCACCCCCCGCCACCCCCATCCCCGACGTCCCTGGAGGACCCGTTGCCCGACTACTCGTACGACCCGTATGCCGCTCTGCCGCAGGTGCCGTCCTTCGCGGTCACCTCGACCGACGTCGCCGAGGGGCAGACGCTGGAGACACCTCAGGTCAGTGGCATCTTCGGCGCCGGGGGCGACGACGTCTCGCCGCAGCTGAGCTGGTCCGGCTTCCCCGAGGGCACCAAGAGCTTCGCCGTCACGATGTACGACCCCGACGCACCCACCGCGGCGGGCTTCTGGCACTGGGCCGTCCTCAACATCCCCGCCTCCGTCACCGAGCTCGCCACGGGGGCCGGCGACGCCGAGGGATCCGGGCTGCCCGAGGGCGCCATCCAGCTGAAGAGCGACGGAGGGGTCACGCAGTACCTCGGGGCCGCCCCGCCGGCGGGCCACGGGCACCACCGCTACTTCCTGGTCGTGCACGCCGTCGACGTCGAGACCCTCGACGTGTCGGCCGACTCGACGCCGACCGTGCTCGGCTTCAACCTCTTCTTCCACACCCTCGCCCGGGCGCAGGTCGTCCCGGTCTACGAGGTGCCCGCCGGGTAGACCACGCCGCCCGATGCGTGCCCACCGACGCGGGCTCAGCGGGGTCACCGGCGTCACTGCCGAACGAGATCCCTGGCCTGACGGGCGATCTCGAGCTCTTCGTTGGTGGGCACGACAAGGACCGTGACGGGGCTGACCGCCGCCGAGACGACGTGCTCACCCCCCGTGGCGCGCGCGTTGGCGTCGTCGTCGACCAGGATGCCCAGCAGGTCGAGACCGCCCAGTGCCGCCGAACGCAGCAGCGGGCTGTGCTCGCCGACCCCACCCGTCAGCACCACGGCATCGAGCCGCCCGAGGGCGGCCGCATAGGCGCCGACGTAGGTGCGGATGCGGTAGGCCGTGACCTCGATCGCGAGGCGAGCGTCACGGTCGCCCGCAGCGGCCGCGGCGACCACTTCACGAAAGTCGCTGTGGCCGCTGAGGCCGAGCAGGCCGCTAGCCGATGTGACGGCACGGTCGTACTCCTCCACCGGCACGCCTGCCCGGGCCAGGTGCCCCGCGACGGCCGGATCCAGGTCACCCGAGCGGGTGCCCATGACGAGACCCTCGACCGGGGCCAGCCCCATCGAGGTGTCGATGCTGCGGCCGCCGAGGATGGCCGCCGCGCTGGAGCCGTTGCCGAGGTGCAGCACGATCATGGCGGTGTCCTCCAGCGGCCGTCCGAGCAGCTCGGCCGCCCGGCGCGACACGTAGGCGTACGACGTGCCGTGGAAGCCGTAGCGCCTCACTCCGTGCTGCTCGCGCCAGGCCCGGGGCACGGCGAACGTGTGCGCCCGTGGTGGCAGGGTCTGGTGGAAGGCGGTGTCGAAGACCGCTACCTGGGGCACGCCGGGGAAGTGGGCGCGGGCCAGGCGGATTCCCTCGAGGTTGGCCGGGTTGTGCAGCGGGGCCAGGGACGAGAGGCCCTCGATCTCCTGGACCACCTCGTCGTCGACGAGGGTCGCGGCGGCGAAGCGCTGCCCGCCGTGGACGACCCGGTGGCCGACGGCGGCGAGGTCGAGACCGGAGAGGTGGGGGCCGTGCCGGTCGAAGGAGTCGAGCAGCGCCGCGAACGCCGCGCTCGCGTCGGCGCAGACGACGTGCCGCTCGTACCGACCGTCGTGGGTCCTGTGGTGCACCGTGGGCTCGGAGCGGTCGTCGTCGGTCTCCCCGATCCGCTCGATGAGGCCGACCGCCGCGGGGGTCGTGCCGTCGGGGGCGTCGGCGTCGAGGAGCTGGTACTTCAGCGACGACGAGCCCGCGTTGAGGACGAGCACGAGGGTGCTCACGCCGGACCGCCGACCGCTGCCGGGTGGTGGCCTGCTGGTGGGTCGTCGCCGGCCGCCGCCTGGATGGCGGTGATCGCCACGGTGTTGACGATGTCGCGCACGAGCGCCCCCCGGCTGAGGTCGTTCACCGGCCGGCGCAGACCCTGAAGCACCGGCCCGATCGCGACGGCGCCCGCCGTGCGCTGCACGGCCTTGTAGGTGTTGTTGCCCGTGTTGAGGTCGGGAAAGACGAGCACGGTGGCCCGACCGGCGACAGGGGAGTCCTTGAGCTTCGTGGCGGCGACGGCCTGGTCGACGGCGGCGTCGTACTGGATCGGCCCCTCGACGGACAGGTGAGGGGCCCGCTCGCGCACCAGCGCCGTGGCGGCGCGCACCTTGTCGACGTCGGCGCCCGTGCCTGAGCCACCGGTGGAGTAGGAGAGCATCGCAAGGCGGGGCTCGACCCCAAACTGGAGGGCCGTGGCCGCCGACGAGACGGCGATCTCGGCGAGCTGCTCGGCAGTGGGGTCGGGGTTGACCGCGCAGTCGCCGTAGACGAGCACCCGGTCAGCCAGGCACATGAAGAAGACCGACGACACCACCCCGCCGTCGTTCGCCCGCAGCACCTCCAGGGCCGGTCGGATGGTGTGGGCCGTGGTGTGCACCGAGCCCGACACCATCCCGTCGGCCAGGCCGTCGCGCACCATCATCGTGCCGAAGTAGCTGACGTCGCCCACGGCGTCCCAGGCCGCCTCGGCGGTGACCCCCTTGTGCGCGCGCGCCGCCGCGTACTCGTCGGCGAACCGGGCGCGCAGCCGCCCGTCGTGCTCGTCGTGGGGGTCGAGCAGCGTGGCGCCGGACACGTCGAGACCGAGCTGGCCGGCCCGGGCGCGGATCACGTCGGGCTCGCCCAGGAGCGTGAGCCGCACGACCTTCCGCCGGAGCAGCTGGTCGGCGGCAGCGAGGATGCGCGGCTCCTCACCCTCGGGCAGCACGACGTGTCGGTCCGCGGCGCGGGCCCGGTCGAGCAGGCGGTGCTCGAACATGAGCGGGGTCACCACCGTGCTGGGGGTCACGTCGAGCCGGTCGAGCAGGCGGGGCAGGTCGAGGTGCTCCTCGACCAGGGCGAGAGCCGTCTCGATCTTGCGGGTCGCCGTGCGGGTGAGACGGCTCGTCACGGCCGCGAGACGGGCGGTGGTCTCCATGGTGCCGGTGTCGCAGGCGACGACCGGTACGTGCACCTCGAGGCCGTCGACCAGCCGCGACACGGGGGCGGGTAGGTCGAACCCGCCGTTGAGCACGATGCCGGCAGGACTGGGGAACGTGCTGGCCCGGTGCGCCAGCAGCAGACCGAGCAGGACGTCGCTGCGGTCTGCCGGGGCGACGACGACACAGCCCTCGACCAGACGCTCGAGCACGTTGGGCATGGTCATGGCGGCGACCACCAGCCCGGTCGCCTCACGGTCGAGGAGGGCGTCGTCGCCGTGGAGCAGGCGCCCGCCGACCGCGGCCGAGAGCTCACGCACGGTGGGGGAGTCGAGCACCGGGTCGGCCGGCAGGGCGAAGGCCGGGAGCTCACCGAACGCCTCCCGGAGCGCGGCGGTCGTGAGGTCGAGCGTCGCGGGGGCGACGCGGTTGGCCACGACCGCCAGCACCGAGGCGTGGTGGGCCCGCGCGTCGTCAGCCGTCACGAGAGCCGCGGTCGCGACCTGCTCGGGTGTGCGTCCCGCACCGGTGACGACGAGCACCATCGGCGCGTCGAGGTTCGCGGCGATAGTCGCGTTGGTGGAGAACTCCGTGGGCGTGGCGACGTCGGTGTAGTCGGACCCGACGACGAGCACGACGTCGCAGGTGCTCGCCATCGCGTGGAAGCGGTCGACGATGGCGCCCATCGCGCGCTGTGGGTCGTGGTGGATGTCGTCGTAGCCGACACCCGCTGCGTCCTCCGGGGTGAGCCCGGTGCCCAGACGCGACAGCAGCAGCGCCAGGACGTGGTCGGCCGCGGGGTCGTCGGCGCGCACGATCGGCCGGAAGACCCCCACCCGCCCCACCCGACGGCTGAGCTGGTCGAGCAGCCCGAGGGCAACCGCCGACTTGCCGGAGAACCCCTCGGCCGAGGCGAGGTAGAGGCTGGTCGCCATGGCGCCACGGTAGTGGGTCGGTCAGGGCTCACGGACGTCGGTGTGGGGCTCCGTGTCGTCGCCGACCGGCGCGTCGTTGCGGATGAGGGCCCACGACACGGCTGCCCCCGCCGTCAGCAGGGCAGCGGCGACGAGCATGGCCGCCTGGAAGCCCGACGACAGCGCGCCCGGACGGGCGTAGTCGGCGCCCGAGAGGCCCACGGCCGCAGGCAGGGCCGCGACCGCCAGAAGGCTCCCGGTCCGGGCTACGGCGTTGTTGACCCCGCTCGCGACTCCTGCATAGCGGTCGGGCGCGGCGTCGAGCACCGTGGCGGTGAGCGGCGCGACGAGCAGGCACAGGCCCAGCCCGAAGACCACCACGCCGGGCAACACCCCCAGCAGGTAGCCGTCCCCCGCCCCGACCCTGCTGAGCAGCAGGACACCGGCCGCGCAGGTGAGGGGGCCCACCGTCATCGGCAGTCGCGGGCCGATCCTGGCGGCCAGCGCGCCTCCCCGGGCCGCGAGCAGCAGCATCAGGACGGTCAGGGGCAGGGTGGCCAGGCCGGCCGCCAGCGGGGGGTAGCCCAGGGTGGTCTGGAGCTGGAGGGTGAGGAAGAAGAGGACGGCGCCGAGGGCGGCATACGTCAGCAAGGTCATGAGGTTCGCCCCCGTGAACTGCCGTGAGGCGAAGAGCCGCGGGGGCACCATGGGGTGGCGCTGGCGGTCCTCCAGGACGACGAAACCCGCCAGCAGGAGCAGGCCGGCGAGGACCACCGAGGCCGCCCGTGTGGCTCCCAGCGCCTGGGCCTCGATGAAGCCGTAGGTCGTGACGGCGAGCGCGAGGGTCGCCGTCAGGGCTCCGCGCACGTCGAGGTGGTGGTCGGCCTGCGCGTCACGAGTGTCGGGCACGGCTCTGAGGGCGACGACGACGGTGAGCGTACCGAGCGGCGCGTTGATCAGGAAGGCCCAGCGCCAGCTGGCGTACTGCACCAGCCATCCGCCAACGAAGGGCCCTGCGGCAGAGGCGATCCCACCGAGTCCGGTCCAGGCGCCGATGGCGCGCGCCCGGTCGGGCGGGCGGATGCTCGCATGGATCATCGACAGGCTGCCGGGCACGAGCATCGCCGCGCCGACTCCCTGGACGACACGGGCGACGATGAGCTGGGCGGGGGACTGCGCGACCCCGCAGGCCGCCGAGGCGAGGGCGAACCAGAGGACGCCGACGACGAAGACGCGGCGGCGGCCGAGTCGGTCGCCCAGGGAGCCGCCGAGGAGGATGAGCGAGGCCATGGTCACCAGGTAGCCGTTCGTCACCCACTGCAGGTCGGCGAGGCTGGCCCCCAGGTCGGCTCCGATGCGCACGACGGCCACGTTGACCACGGTGCTGTCGAGCATCGCCATCCCGCTGCCGAGCACCGCGGCCGCCACGACGCCGCGCCCGGTCCGCGATCGCAGCGCGACGTCCGACACCCCTGCAGTGTCGCAGGCGGGTAGCGTGCGAGCAGCCGGGCCGCCGCACCCGCCACCGACGACGTGCGCCCCGCAACAGGAGGTATGCCGTGGCACGAGGACCCGAGCAGACCGGACCCAGCATCGCGGCGGGTCGGGCGCGTCAGAACGC
>JALYVC010000130.1 GCA_030853445.1 Actinomycetota bacterium
CCGCGAGGCACCACCCGGGTCGCGCAGCCTCCAGCACGGGCGCAGGTGCGGCTGCCGCGCCTCACCCGGTGCAGCAGATGCCCTGCGCCGACAGCGCGTCGTCGGCCCACGCCGTGGCGTGCCCTCGCCCCTGCGGGGGAAGGTCGGGCCCTCAGCCTGCCAGGACCACCCACGCCGTGGTGTCGGTCGGCAGCCCTCCGTCGGCGTCGAGGTCGCCCGGGGCACCCGAGAACACGAGCACCTCGCCCTCGGGCAGGGCCACCGGCTCGGGGCCGAGGTTGGTGACGACCGCGACGGAGGGCTCGCCGGCCGCGGCGGAGGCGAAGGCCACGACGTGCGGGAGGGTGGCATACGCGTCGAGCCACTCCAGCGTGCGCGACCCGAGGCCGTGGATCCGACGGGCCGTGAGCAGGCTGCGGTAGAGCTCGAGGGTGGAGCCGGCCACGCCGTCCTGCTGGTCGACGGCGCAGTCGCCGTAGGCCTGGGGCTGCGGCAGCCAGGGCTCGCCCTGTGCGCCCGTCCCGAAGCCGAAGGCGTCGGCGTCCTTGATCCAGGGCATCGGCACCCGGCAGCCGTCGCGGCCGAGCTCGGTGCCACCGGAACGCAGGAAGGCCGGGTCCTGGCGGTAGCGGTCGGGCATGTCGGTGGAGTCGGGAAGGCCCAGCTCCTCACCCTGGTAGAGGTACGCCGCACCGGGGAGCGCGAGCATGAGCGCCGTTGCCGCGCGGGCCCGCTGGAGGCCGAGGACGCGGTCGGGCTGGGGGTCGTCGGCGCCGATCCCGTTGGGGCGGCGGCGGTCCTGGCGAAGACCGAGGCGCGAGGCGTGGCGGACGACGTCGTGGTTCGACAGGACCCAGGTGCTCGGAGCACCGACCAGGGCGGCAGCGGCGAGGGAGTGGTCGATGACCTCGTGCAGCCGCGGTGCCTCCCACGGGCACTCGAGGAAGTCGAAGTTAAACGCCTGGTGCATCTCGGTCGGGCGCACGTAGAGCGCCATCCGCTCCGGCGGCTCGACCCAGGCCTCGGCGCAGAGGATCCGGTCGGGGGAGGCGTAGGTGTCAAGCACCCGTCGCCAGCCCTCGTAGATCTCGTGCACGCCGTCCTGGTCCCACATCGGGGCGTCGCGGGTCTCGGCCTGCGTGGGTGCCCCGCTGCCGTCGGGCTCGCCGTGCTCCCCCTCACCGTGCTGGTCGCGGTTGCCGAGCAGCTCGGTGGCCTCCGCCCAGTCGGGCAGCCCCTGCTTCTTGACCAGGCCATGAGCCACGTCGACCCGGAAGCCGGCGACGCCCCGGTCGAGCCAGAAGCGCAGCACCGACTCGAACTCCTCGCGCACCTGAGGGTTGCTCCAGTCGAAGTCGGGCTGCTTGGTGTCGAAGAGGTGGAGGTACCACTGGCCCGGCGTGCCGTCGGCCTCGGTGACGCGGGTCCAGGCCCCTCCCCCGAAGACGGAGCGCCAGTTGTTGGGCGGGTTGGCACCGTCGTCACCCAGCCCCTCGCGGAAGAGGTAGCGGGCCCGCTCGGGCGAGCCCGGGCCGGCGGCCAGCGCCGCCTGGAACCACGGGTGCTCGTCGGACGAGTGGTTGGGCACGAGGTCGACCACGACCTTGAGGCCGAGGCGGGTGGCCTCGGTGATCATCGCGTCGGCGTCCGAGAGGGTGCCGAAGACCGGGTCGATGTCGCGGTAGTCGGCCACGTCGTAGCCCGCGTCGGCCTGCGGCGAGGTGTAGAAGGGTGAACACCACAGGGCGTCGACCCCGAGGTCGCGCAGGTAGGGCAGGCGGGCGGTGATGCCCGGCAGGTCGCCGATGCCGTTGCCGTCGCTGTCGCTCCACGAGCGCGGGTAGACCTGGTAGGTCACGGCATGGCGCCACCAGGTGGCGTCGGCGGCTGACGCGGGAGATGTCGGGGAGTCGGTGGGGAAGGCCGAGTCGGTGGCGAGGGTCACGGTCATCAGCCTGCCGTCCGGTCGGCACGGGGCAAAATCGGTCCCTGCGCGTCGAGCGTCGCGTCGCGGCTTCTCTCCGGTGCGGGGCTGCCGCGCCGAGTCTGTGAGGATGGGGCGGTGAGCTTCTACGAGGAGGTCGGGGGTCACCCGACGTTTGCCCGGCTGGTGCACGAGTTCTACCTCGGCGTCGCCGACGACCCGCACCTGCGCGCGCTCTACCCCGAGGCCGACCTCGGCCCCGCGGAGGAGCGGCTGCTCGGCTTCCTCGAGCAGTACTGGGGCGGACCCACCACCTACAGCCAGCAGCGTGGTCACCCGCGCCTGCGCATGCGCCACGTCCCGTATGCCGTCACCCCCACCCAGCGCGACCGCTGGCTCACGCACATGATCGGCGCCGTCGACCTGCTGCGCGACGACGGCACCCTCGACGCCACCCACGACCTGCTGCTGCGCGACTACCTCACGCGGGCCGCCGAGTCGATGGTCAACGCCCCCGACGAGCAGGGACTGCCCGCGACCACCTGAGGCGCCCCTGCCGGCCTGCCCCGTGAGCCACGGGCGCCGGACGGGTCGGGGAAGGCGTCTGGCCGCATGGTGAGGGGCCGCGTACAGAGCCGCCCGCCGGCTGCGGTCAGGCCGGGGGCGGAGGGAGGACGACGGTGACCGGCAGCTTGAGCCCGGCCTCGGCGAAGCCCGCGAGCACCCGCTCGCGCATCTCGCGCTGGACTCCGACGTTGCGGGTCGGGGCGCACTTGGCGAGCACCCGGATCGTGGCGATGCCGGCCGCCACGGACTCCACCCCGGCGACGGTGGGTGCCTCGACGAGGTCGTCGGCCCACGGCTGCTCGGAAGCCATCGACGCGAGCGAGGAGCCGATCACCTCGATCGCGCGGGGCACGTCGTCGCGGGAGCCGACGGGGATGTCGACGATGGCCATCGACCAGCCCTGGGAGCGGTTGCCGATTCGCAGGATCTCACCGTTGCGCACGTACCAGACGATGCCGGTCCAGTCGCGGATCCGGGTGACCCTCAGCGAGACCTCCTCGACCGTGCCGACGACCTCGCCGGTGTCGACCAGGTCGCCGACGCCGTACTGGTCCTCGACGATCATGAAGATGCCCGACAGGAAGTCCTTCACCAGGCTCTGGGCGCCGAAACCCAGCGCCACGCCGCCCACCCCCGCCGAGGCGAGCAGCGGGCCGAGGGGGAGACCCACCAGCGACATCATCGTGAGGACGGCGATGCCGTAGACGACGAACGTCGTGATGCTGCGCAGCAGCGACCCCATCGTCGTCGTGCGCTGCACGTGCCGCTGGTGCGCCAGCCCTGCGGCCTCGGCGAGCGCCCGCCCGGCCCTCCCGGGCAGGACGGGGATCCGGGCAGCGCTGCGGCTGGTCGCTGCCACGACGGTGCGGGCGATGACGCGGTGCAGCACCCATCGCAGGATGACGGCGCCGACCAGGGTGACGACGATGAGCAGCGGCGTGCCGAGCAGCCGGTCCCACCCCGAGAGGGTGTCGGCTCCGGGCAGGATCGCCCGGAACGCGTCAGCGCGCTCGACGAAGCCGCTCTCAACCACGCTTGGCGTCAGCCTCCTGGGCGCGCACCGCCGTCCGCACGGTGTCGAGGTGCTCGCTCACCAGCCGTCGCAGCGCAGGCGGCGCGTCGGGGTGCGCCTCCAGCCATCCGCTCGTGGCCGCCTCGAGCTCGGGGCCGACGAGGCTGAGGGGGTAGAAGGAGTTGACGATGCGCTCGCGGATCGCCGCGGACCGCGACTGCCACACGGGCAGCAGCATGTCGTGCCACCTGGCGACGTAGGCGCCGAGCAGGCCCTGGGCGTCGAGGGCCCGGTTGAAGCCGGTACCGAGCGCCTCGACGACGGAGTTGGGCTGGCCGTCCTCCTCGACCGCCAGCCGCCAGGCCTCGGCCTTGGCCTCGGGAGTGGGCAGCGCCGCCCGGGCGTGGAAGGCGCGCTCACGGCCGGCGTTGGTGTCGTCACGGCGCAGCTCCGCGGCGATCTCGTCCTCGGTCGTGGCCCCCAGCGTGGCGAGGGCGGCGATGAGCGACCAGCGCAGGTCCTGGTCGAGCTCCAGACCGGGATAGGGCTGGGTGCCCTCGAAGGCCCCTCGCAGCCGCGCGATGTCGCTCTCCCCACGGGCGGTCCGGGCGAAGGCCCCGACGAGCTGGAACTGACGGTCGCTGCCCGCCGGAGCGCGCTCG
>JALYVC010000150.1 GCA_030853445.1 Actinomycetota bacterium
GGGCTGGGCGACCCGGCCGTCAGCCGTCGTCGTCGTGCCCTCGCGAGCCCGTCCGCGGCTCGCGGTCTCCGTGGCGCACGAGCTGGCCCGCCTCGGTCGTCTCGACTACCTCGGCGAGCTCACCCTCGCGCACGGCGGGCCCACCGGCGGGGCCGGCGGCAACAGCGCCTTCCGCCTGGCCGGCGTGTGGGAACGACTGGTGGTCTCACCCGAGCTGGCCCGCGCCGTGGCCGCGACGCCCGGACCGGTGCTGCTCGTCGACGACCTCGTCGACTCACGCTGGACCATCACCGTCGCCGGGCGCGCCCTGCGTCAGGCCGGGGCGTCGGCGGTGCTGCCCTTTGCCCTGGCCAGCGCCGGCTGAGCCGGGTCGGACGGGTCGCCCGGGTCGCTCGAGACGCCCAGGTCAACCGAGACGCGGAGCGGGACGGTGACGCGCGGCAGCACGAGCTGCACGATGGGTCCGATGAGTAGGGCGTAGGCGACCGTGCCCAGCCCGACGCCACCGCCGAGCAGCCAGCCGACCACGAGCACGGCCAGCTCGAGACCGGTGCGCACCAAGCGCAGGCTCCACCCGTTGCGCCGGGCCAGGCCGATCATGAGCCCGTCGCGGGGGCCGGGGCCGAGCTGGCTCCCGACGTAGAGGCCACCGGCGATGCCGTTGAGCACGATGCCGGCCAGGAGCAGCGCAGCCCGCTCGGTGAGACCGCCCGGCGGTGACAGCACCGCCAGCCCGAGGTCGCTGACGACCCCGATGACGACGACGTTGGCGAGCGTGCCCAGCCCCGGCCACTGCCGCAGCGGCCACCACAGGGCGAGCACGACCGCGCCCACCACCATCGTCACCTGCCCGAAGGTCAGGGGCAGGTGCGACTCCAGCCCCACGTGCAGGACGTCCCACGGGGCGAGCCCGAGGCCGGCGCGCACCATCATGGCCATCGAGAAGCCGTAGAGCGTCAGCCCCACGGCGAGCTGGGGCAGACGCCGGCCGAGACGCCCGGCGCGCAGCTGCTGGCGGGGCGAGAGGGTGTTCAGGGGAACGCGCGTGAGGGCCATGGCTCCATCGTCGCTCCCCGGGGGACCATGGACAAAGAGCAAGCTGCTGCGTCTCGCTCCCGAGCAGGCCGGTCCCGGCGGGCCGCTCATGCCGACACCCGGCGTGCGCCGCCCACCCTACGACGCGGCCGGCCCCACCGCCTGAGGGCGACCCGACACCCCCCGCCCGTGTTCTCGATAGGGTCCGGAGGGTGACGCCCGAGGACTCCATCTCCCCCCTGTCCCCTCCCCCGTCCGAGGGGTCCGACCCCCAGGGCGCGGTCGCCGACCTGCTCGAGGTGCTCGACCTGCAGCAGCTCGGTGACGCGCGCTTCACGGTCGAGGGCGCCGAGGGCGACCCCGAGAGCGAGCTGGGGCACTCCTCGGCCGCGGTCTTCGTCGGCCGCAGCCAGAAGCAGCTGCACGGGCGGGTCTTCGGTGGCCAGGTGCTGGCGCAGTCGGTGATCGCAGCCGGGCGCACCGTCGCTGGCGTCGGCGACCGGCCGCGCCCGATCCACTCGCTGCACGGCTACTTCGTGCGCCCAGGCGACGACGGCCACCCCATCCGCTTCGCGGTCGAGAACGTGCGCGACGGGCGGTCGTTCTCCACCCGACGGGTGCACGCGATCCAGTACGGCCAGCCGATCCTGTCGATGATCGCGTCCTTCCAGGACGAAGCCGAGGGTCTCGACCACCAGGACCCCATGCCGGCCGCACCCGACCCCGAGAG
Source organism: Actinomycetota bacterium (assembly GCA_030853445.1). Classification (GTDB taxonomy): domain Bacteria; phylum Actinomycetota; class Actinomycetes; order Actinomycetales; family Dermatophilaceae; genus Lapillicoccus. Next base: position 1,766 of record JALYVC010000150.1, read on the forward strand.
CCTGCCCAGTCTCGTCGACCTGGCCGCCGGCACCGACGACCCGCGCACCGTGCGGTTCGCCCAGGCCCGCCCGATCGACCTGCGCCACGTCGAGGGCAACCTCTTCGTCGAGCCGGGTCGGCAGCGCATCGCTCAGCAGAACGTCTGGATGCGGGCCATCGGCCAGCTGCCCGACGACCCGCTCCTGCACGCCGCCGTCCTGGCCTACGCCAGCGACTACTCGCTGCTCGAGCCCATCCTGCGCCGGCACGGCCTCGCGTGGTCGGACTCGCGCCTGCGTCCGGCCAGCCTCGACCACGCCATGTGGTTCCACCGGCCCGCCCGGGCCGACGAGTGGATCCTGTATGCCGAGCAGTCGCCGTCGGCGCAGAACGGCCGCGGCCTGTCGCAGGCGCGGATGTTCACCGCCGACGGCCGGCTCGTCGCCTCCGTCGCCCAGGAGGGCATGATGCGCGTCAAGCAGCCCACCGCCTGACCCCTCCTGACCCCCTGGCCCCTCCCTCGCGTTCCGAACAAGGCGGATGTGAGGGTGATGACAGGCCCGGCGGGCCCGAGGTAAGCGAGCGCTCAGTACGATCGGGGAGCGTCGGTGCACCACCGGCGACCTGTCCGTCCGACCCCTGTTCGCCGAGGAGCCCCCATGCCCACCACCCCCCGTACCGCCATCGTCACCGGCGCCGCCCGCGGCATCGGTGCCGCCACGGCGAAGCGTCTGGCCGCCGACGGGCACGCCGTCGGGGTGCTCGACCTCGACGAGGCCGCCTGCGCCGAAACGGTCGACGCCATCACCGCCGCGGGCGGCAGGGCCCTCGCGGTCGGTGTCGACGTCAGCAAGGCCGACCAGGTCGAGGCCGCCGTGGCCCGGGTCGCCGCCGAGCTGGGCGCCCCCACGATCCTGGTCAACAACGCGGGCATCACCCGCGACAACCTCATCTTCAAGATGACCGAGGAGGACTGGGACTCCGTCATGGGCGTGCACCTGCGGGGGGCCTTCCTCATGACCAAGGCCGTGCAGACGCACATGACGCAGGAGAAGTTCGGCCGCATCGTCAACCTCTCGTCGACCTCGGCCCTGGGCAACCGCGGCCAGGCCAACTACTCTGCCGCCAAGGCCGGGATGCAGGGCCTGACCAAGACGCTCGCGATCGAGCTCGGCAAGTTCGGTGTCACCGCCAACGCCATTGCCCCCGGCTTCATCCAGACCGAGATGACCAAGGCCACCGCCGACCGTCTGGGTGTCGGCTTCGACGACTTCATCGCCTTCTCCGCCAAGGAGATCCCCGTGCAGCGCGTCGGCCAGCCCGAGGACATCGCCGCGACGGTCTCCTTCCTGACCAGCGACGAGGCAGGCTTCGTCAGCGGCCAGGTCATCTACGTCGCCGGCGGCCCCAAGGACTGACCTCTTCTTCTCGAGAAGGCCCCCCGCCGGTCTCGGTGGGGGGCCCTTCCTGCGTCTTCGTCCTCCGACGCGTCCCGGGGAGCGAGAGGTGGGTCAAAGACCCAGGTCGCGCCCGATCAGCTCTTTCATGATCTCGTTGGACCCGGCCCAGATCTTCGTCACCCGGGCGTCACGCCAGGCGCGGGCGGCACGGTACTCGTTCATGAAGCCGTAGCCGCCGTAGAGCTGCACGCACTCGTCGAGCACCTCGTTCTGCACCTGCGCCGACCACCACTTGGCCTTCGCGGCGTCGACGGCGGTGAGCTCGCCCTTGGTGTGGGCCACGACGCAGTCGTCGACGTAGGCCTGCGTGACCTCGATCTTGGTCACGAGCTCGGCGATCTTGAACTTGTTGTGCTGGAACGACCCGATGGGCTGGCCGAAGGCCTTGCGCTCCTTGGTGTAGGCGATCGTCTCGTCGAGGATCTGTGCGGCGTGGGCGGTGTTGGAGACCGCCGCCCCGACGCGCTCTTGCGGGAGGCGCTGCATCATCGAGATGAAGCCCATGCCCTCGTCGCCGATGCGGTTGGCGTCAGGGACGCGCACGTCGGAGAAGAAGAGCTCGGCCGTGTCGGACTCCTCCTGGCCGACCTTGTCGAGCTTGCGGCCTCGAGCGAAGCCCTCCATCCCGGTCTCGAGCATGAACAAGGTGATGCCCTTGGCCCCCCGGCTCGGGTCGGTGCGGGTGGCGACGATGACCAGGTCGGCCTGGTAGCCGTTGGTGATGAAGGTCTTGCTGCCGTTGACGACCCAGTCGTCGCCGTCGCGCACCGCCGTGGTCCTGAGGGCCGCGAGGTCGGAGCCGCCCGAGGGCTCGGTCATGCCGATGGCACAGATCAGCTCACCCGAGGCCATGCCGGGCAGCCAGCGCTGCTTCTGCTGCGGCGTGCCGAGGTCGACGAGGTAGGGCGGGCACACGTCGGAGTGGATGCCGAAGCACGACGAGACGGCGGCGTTGAACTTCGCGATCTCCTCGGCGGCGACCGCGTTGAAGCGGTAGTCGTCGGCGCCGGCCCCGCCGAACTCCTCCGGGATGTCAAGGCCGAAGAGCCCCTGCTTGCCGGCCTCCTGCCAGATGTCGCGGGGGATCGACTTGAGCCGGATCATCTCCTCCGCCCGTGGGACGAGCGACCTCTCGACGAACTCACGGACGCTGCTGCGGAATGCGTCGTGGTCGTCTTCGTACACGTGACGTGGCATGCCTACCTCCAGGTAACTAAGCGCTTGCTTAGTGTCACGAAGCTGGGGCATGCTGTCAACGTGACGAGCGCCGCGCAGGTCGACGGGCCCGGTGCCACGACCCCGGGGCCCTCGGACGGGTCGGTACGGTCGACTGCACCGACGGTCACCCGTCTGCTCGCCGCAGCTGCGGGGGCCTTCTCGGCCCGAGGTTTCCACGCGACGACCACCCGCGACATCGCATCCCGGGCCGGGCTCTCGCCGGCCGGGGTGTATGTGCACTTCGCGTCGAAGGAGGAGCTGCTCCACGCCCTGAGCCACACCGGCCACCTCGAGGCCCTCTCCGTCGTCACGCGGGCAGCCGACCGCGACGGAGAAGCCGTCGACCGCCTGGCCGCGGTGATGCGCTCGTTCTCGACCTGGCACGCCGAGCACCACGAGGTGGCGAGCGTCGTGCAGTACGAGTTCCCCCACCTCACGCCCGCCCACCGCGAGGACGTGCTCGACCTGCGCAAGCAGATCGACGCCGTCGTGCGATCGGTGCTCGAGGAAGGCCTGCGCGACGGCAGCATGGTGGTCGACGACGTGCGTGACACCACCTTGGCCCTGATGTCCCTGTGCATCGACGTCGCCCGGTGGTACTCCCCCCCCATCAGCCGCTCGGCCGCCCAGATCGGCGACACGTATGCCGCCCTCGGCCTGCGACTCGTCTCGGCCCGCCCTCGCGGCACCTGACCAGCGCGCGACCTGTCGCGTCAGGTCTCCTCCGCGGGCCGCCGACCTGGGTGCGTCCGGTCTCAGTCGGGCTGGTCGAGACCGATGGCCAGCAGGACCAGGGGCCGCCCTGAGCGCACGCGCAGGTCGAGCCGGGTCTCGCGTCCCTGCCGGGTGAAGCCCGAGAGCAGCACCGAGCCGCTCTGCATCCCGACCACGACGGCCGCGAGCTCGCGGTTGCCCATGCTGCGGGCGAGCACGACGGTCCCGTCTGCGAAGCAGAGCCGTGCCGTGTGCGTGCCCGGGGCAGGCCGGACGGCCCGGACGGGGACCCGCCGGGCGATGAGCCCGTGCAGCCTCGTCTCGAGCAGGTCACCGAGCTCGTGGGCGTGCGCAGCGAGCACCGCGTCGAAGGCCCTGTCGAGCTCGTCGTCGGCCGGAAACGCCAGGTGACCAGGACCCTGCGGCCCGTCCGGGGTGTGCGCCGGGTCCGCGCCGAGCGGCGCCTGCCGCCGCCGCACGACGACACCGTGCACGAGGGCGAGCGCCCCCGCGAGGGCGCCTGCGACGAGCAAGCCGATGACCATGCACCTAGTGTGACCGCACCGGCGACTCCCGTCACTGGCTGATCGGTCACGTCCCGGCTGGTGCCTCGTCTCAGTCGCGCGTCAGCTTGCGGTGCGTCATCCGGTGGGGACGAGCGGCGTCGGGCCCGAGGCGCTCGATCTTGTTGGCTTCGTAGGAGTCGTAGTTGCCTTCGAACCAGTACCACGCTCCCGGGTTCTCGTCGGTGCCCTCGTAGGCGAGGATGTGCGTCGTCACCCGGTCGAGGAACCACCGGTCGTGGCTGATGACCACCGCGCAGCCGGGAAACTCCAGCAGGGCGTTCTCCAAGGAGCCCAGGGTCTCGACGTCGAGGTCGTTGGTGGGCTCGTCGAGCAGCAGGAGGTTGCCGCCCTGCTTGAGGGTGAGCGCGAGGTTGAGCCGGTTGCGCTCCCCACCGGAGAGCACGCCGGTCGGCTTCTGCTGGTCGGGGCCCTTGAAGCCGAACTGTGAGACGTAGGCGCGGGAGGGGATCTCGACGTGCCCGACCTTGATGAAGTCGAGCCCGTCGGAGACGGTCTCCCAGAGGTTCTTCTTCGGGTCGAGCCCCTCACGGCCCTGGTCGACGTAGGAGATCGAGACGGTCTCACCGACCTTGACGATGCCGCTGTCGGCCTCTTCGAGCCCCACGATGGTCTTGAACAGCGTGGTCTTCCCGACGCCGTTGGGACCGATCACACCGACGATGCCGTTGCGCGGCAGCGAGAACGACAGGCCCTCGATGAGCACCCGGTCGCCGAAGCCCTTCTTGAGGTCCTTCACCTCGATCACCGTGGAACCCAGACGCGGGCCCGGCGGGATCTGGATCTCCTCGAAGTCGAGCTTGCGGGTGCGGTCGGCCTCGGCCGCCATCTCCTCGTAGCGCGCCAGCCGTGACTTCGACTTGGTCTGCCGGCCCTTGGCGTTGGACCGGACCCACTCGAGCTCGGCCTTGAGCCGCTTCTGGAGCTTCTGGTCCTTCTTGCCCTGCACCTGGAGGCGCTCGGACTTCTTCTCGAGGTAGGTCGAGTAGTTGCCCTCGTAGGGGTAGAGGCGGCCGCGGTCGACCTCGGCGATCCACTGGGCGACGTTGTCGAGGAAGTACCGGTCGTGGGTGACGGCGAGGACCGCGCCGGCATAGCCCGCGAGGTGCTGCTCCAACCACTGGACCGACTCCGCATCCAGGTGGTTGGTGGGCTCGTCGAGCAGCAGGAGGTCGGGCTTCTGCAGCAGCAGCTTGCAGAGCGCGACCCGTCGGCGCTCGCCACCGGAGAGCACGGTGACGTCGGCGTCGGGCGGCGGGCAGCGCAGGGCGTCCATGGCCTGCTCGAGCTGGGTGTCGAGGTCCCACGCGTCGGCGTGGTCGATCTCCTCCTGCAACGTGCCCATCTCGGCCAGGAGCGCGTCGTAGTCGGCGTCGGGCTCACCCATCTCGACGGAGATCTGGTTGTAGCGGTCGAGCTTGGCCTTGATCTCGCCCGCGCCCTCCTCGACGTTGCCGAGGACGGTCTTCTCCTCGTTCAGCGGGGGCTCCTGCAGCAGGATGCCGACGCTGGCACCGGGGGCGATGCGGGCCTCGCCGTTGGAGGGCTGGTCGAGGCCGGCCATGATCTTGAGGATCGTGGACTTGCCCGCGCCGTTGGGACCCACGACACCGATCTTGGCGCCGGGGTAGAACGACATCGTCACGTCGTCGAGGATGACCTTCTCGTTGTGCGCCTTGCGCGCCTTGGTCATGACGTAGATGAACTCGGGCATGACCGCAAGGCTATCCGCGTGGCCCGACGGTGGCCCAATCGCCGGGTCGCCGTCGGGCCTGACGCCGCTGGCGACGGGGCCCGCGCCCCGGCCGGGCCACCTCGGCCCGGCGTCAGTGGGCGGTGACGACGTACGGGTCGGTGTCGGCGTCCTCTTCGCGCAGCACCCCCGATGCGGGCTCCGGCGGCGGGGGCAGGACCGTGCCCTCGTGGTCTCCGGACGGGTCTCCGGCCAGCTCGTCGAGCACCTCGACCTCGTCGAAGCTGGCGAGGATGTGCGGGTCGGCGAGGCGGTCGTGGGGCTCGAACTGCGGCCGCGAGGTGCGGTTGAAGACGCTGCTCCCGCGGGTGAGGTCGTGACCGACCCCGTGCGCGTCGACCTCGACCGAGGTCATGTGCTTGCCGTCGGCCGCGAGATACTGGTTGACGCGCAGCCGGCCGTAGACGACGACCGGTTCGCCCCGCTTGAGGCTGTTCATCACGTTGGCGCCGAGGGCGTTGAAACCGACGACGTTGACGAAGTTGGTGCTGCCGTCGACGAAACCGCGCGCCTCGGCATCCCACCGGCGGGTCGTCGAGGCGACCCGGAAGGACGCGAAGGGCTTGCCGGTCTTGGTCGACCGGGCCTGCGGGTCGGCGACCACGTTGCCACAGACGGTCACGAAGCTCTCGTTCATTTCGGCTCAGCTCTCCTGGTGCGAGTGGGCCTCGCCGAGGTGGCGAGGCTGGGTGCCACCCAGCCTCGGCATCCGCCGCATCCGCCGCCAGAGGCCGCACCTGCTCCTGTGGACGGGCAGGACCGGGCCCGGGGTTGTGGACAACGCGTGGGGGGCCCAGCCCCGACCGCCCAGCCGTCGGCCTCTGGCCGTCCGTCAGGTCGCGCTCGCGCGGTCCAGCGC
>JALYVC010000168.1 GCA_030853445.1 Actinomycetota bacterium
CAGTTCAGCTGGGGTGAGCGACGGGGACCAGGTCCGCGGCCGCGACCCCGGCAGCGAGCCGGCGCCGTGCCGCGCTTAGTTGCGCGGTGCTCAGCTGCCCGGCCACCCAGCGGGCCAGCAGTGCCTGAACTTCGGCGGAGGGTTCCAGGCCGTCGGCGCGCAGGTTGCCCACCGCGTCGGCGGCGGCCACACCACGGGCGAGGTCCATGCCACCCAGTATCGCCCCACCCCGGGTCCGGTGACCAGCCCGGGGTGGGAACGGGGCCGCCCCACTGTGGTCGCTCACCGGGTGCCACGGCCGCGGCGGGCGGCATCCGCCACGAGCCGCGCCCCGCCTTGTCCACCAACCCGCCGGCCAGTAGGCGGACCGTCCGGCTGGTCCGAGCTGCCGTACCGGTCACCGGGCATCTCGTCGCGTTGTAACTGGAAGGAATTGGCGAGTTCGATCGGTCGTCGCAACACCCCTGCTCAGAGAGGTGTTGTCAGTGTCGGAGTGGAAGCAGCAAAGGCTGGAGCGGCAGGCGCGGTTCTGGGAGTTCATCCGGCAGGGCTGGACCAACACAGCGGCCTGTGAGGCTGTGGGGGTGGACCGTGTTCAGGGTTACCGCTGGCGCAAGGCGACCGGCGGCCACATTCCCCCGCCGCCCTGGGTGGCCTCGGGTCGGTACCTGTCGTTGGAGGAGCGACTGCGGATCGCGGACCTGCACCTTGGCGGGCTCACGGTGCGCGCGGTCGCTCTCGAGATCAATCGGTCGGCCTCGACGGTCAGACGTGAGCTGACCCGCAATGGCGCGGGCGCGGAGGGTGAGGCGAAGAATCGGGTCAGGTACGCGCCGTATGCGGCGCGGAAACGGGCTGAACTACGAGGCCGCCGACCCAAGGCGAGCAAGTTCGACGATCCAGAGTTGGCATCCTTGGTGCAGGCCAAGCTGTGCGTGAAGTGGAGTCCGGAGCAGATCAGTCTCCACCTCGCCGAGGTGTTCCCCGACCGGGCGGAGATGCGGGTGTGCCACGAGACGATCTACCAGGCGCTGTTCGTCCAGGGGCGTGGCCATCTGCGCGCTGACTTGCACCGGCACCTGCGCACTGGCCGGGTGGTTCGCCGTCCCCGAGGGTCGAGGGCGAAGCGGGCGTCGAAGATCCCAGACATGTCTTGATCAGCGAGCGGCCGGCTGAGGTCGCTGACCGGGCCGTGCCCGGACATTGGGGGTGACCTGATCTTGGGGTCGAACTGCCGTTCGGCGATCGCCACCTTGGTCGAACGTCAGAGTCGGTACACGATGCTGGTCCACCTGTCCGGCGGCCACAGCGCCGAGAACGTCCGTGACGGCATTCTGGCGAGCATCGCGACGCTGCCGTGGCACCTACGCAAGTCGCTGACCTGGGACCAGGCACCGAGCTGGCCAAGCACCATGAGATCACCCTGGCCACCAAGATGGACATCTACTTCTGCGATCCCCACAGTCCCTGGCAGCGCGGCAGCAACGAGAACACCAACGGGCTGCTGCGTCAGTACTTCCCCAAGGGCACCGACCTGTCCGTGCACTCGCCGCGGCGCCTGCTCGAGGTCGCCACCGAACTCAACGCCCGACCGCGCAAGACGCTGGGCATGCTCACTCCCGCTCAGGTCATGCAGCGTCTACTGTCTGGCCTCGGGGAATCAGCCTGTTGGTGCACATCACCGACCCCCTCGACGCCTTCACAGGCGAGCTGGACGCCAGGGCCTGCAGCGGCGAAAGCCAAGATGTTGGCCTGGCAGCCCAGCCCCCTCCATTCCTCGATCCAGGCGCCCCCGTCGGCGCGTGGGAGGAGTCAACGTGGAGCACGCGCAGCGAAGCGAGCATGCACGACGTTGACACCGACGAGCGCCGACACAGGATGGGCCGCCGAGGGAAGAGAGGGGCCTCGGACGTGGTCGCGTCCGCACCGCGCGACAGGAGGCAGTTGTATCAACCATGATACGGGTATGGCCGCAACGGACCGCACCCACCACGTCGGCCCGCACACCGACGAGGCCAGCGACGCCATCCTCGACGAAGCCCTCGCCTCCCTCGGCCCGCTGCGCGGACTGGACTGGCTCGGCGACGCCGCCATCACCGTGCACCTGCTCGCTAGCCTGCAACGTCAGATCCAGACCCGGCTCCCCGACGCGGTCGCCGACGCTCGCGACCAGGAATACTCCTGGGCCGAGATTGGCGACCTACTCGGACTCACCCGAGCCGCCGCCTGGCACCGCTACGGCCGCCCGGGCGGCAAGGAAACACCCGCCCCGTCGACGACTGACAGTGAGGATGTAGGTGAGCCCCGCAGCGGTCGTCCTGACCCAGCGTCTGACTGACTTCGGGTCTTCAATGGGATCTGTCGGTCGGTCCGCTGCGGGGCTCGCTTTGCACTCACCAGAC